>JAKLFN010000109.1 GCA_022711195.1 Bacteroidota bacterium | reverse complement strand
GTTCACTCCTTATCTCATAAGTGGTTGCCAGCTTCCTTCTCTGCAGCAGGATGTCGTCGCGTGAGGCATCACCGCTGGGCAGGTACAGCTGGTCATGTATGATCTCACTCTGAAGCTCACAGAATACAGACAGATTCTTTGTAATTCTGACAGAGATATCGGATTCCAGGGTCAGCCTGTTTTTTGAGATGTCGTGAAAATAGTGTCGTCCTTCCAACCCTAACTCTATTTCTCCCCAGGGCTGTATAAAGCGCATATCCACTTCCAGACCCTCCGACCAGAGTGTTTCATACATCTTGTCATATATAGTTTTGTCGAAGTAATCGAAATAATTTACTCCTGCCCAGTACTGGATTGCAAACACCCTGCGGTTGCATTCTTTCCAGGGGAAGATGTTGTATTCAATTGCTGCAGCCATCGCGGTCTTATGTTCAAGGTTGAGGTAATTCCTCGAAGTATATGTAGTGAATATGCCAGCCGACCATTTCTCATTAAGACTTTTTGCAAAATATGCTGATATTTCCGTCTGATCCTGCCTGTTTATAATTGTGGTGTCTTCATCATTATATCTCTCCTGGTCAATTCCATAATAACCATCGAAATTTGTTTTCCACTCTTCGGTTACTTTCCCTGCATTGCCGGAAAGTACGAGATAAGATGAATTCTGGCTCTCCTCTTTCTGGTACGATCCTGCCGCCTGCAAGCCGAATATCCACTTTTTCCACCTGTCGATAATCATGTCGTCAGCTTTGCGGTCTTCCTTGTCCTCAATCTCGATGTTCATATTGTCAGTCAGCCCTGCCCTGGAATAATACTGGAGTATCCCGACTTTAAGCATTTTAAGAAGCGCTTTCCGGATATCATCATCTGAATCGGACTGATTAGTGGTTACATTATATTCATTATCGAATCCCTTAAGTTCGTTCCTGCCAATGAAGTTCAGGAAGAATTTCTCGCCACCTCCGCCGGTATTTGAATCAGTTACGAGAATGTGCACATCGGCCATCAGAGGATCACGTACAAAGGAAATAAAGGGCAGCTCCTGTCTTACAAAATCAAAATCACAGTCCCAGCAATCGAGAAAGAAAGTTATCATCTTTTCCTTTTCACCGTTCTCCTGCCCTTTAACAGTTGAAAGAAAGAAGAGCATAACCATTACGGTGATGATCAGTCTGCAGCAATGTTTCATAACCAATTCATTTATTAGACAATGTTCCCAAAGTTAAATAACTTAATAATTTACAGCTGCCATTTATTATAGATATTGATATTTTATAACTTTTTAACTATTCCCCTGCCTCACCCCCGCCCCCCCGCACCCTCGTACCCCCGCACCATTGTACCATTGCACCATTTTTCTTATATTTCGAAAAATAAAAATCCTTAACCAATGAAAAGTAATAATCTCGTTTCACTCCTGATGATCCTGGCTGTAAGCTCTGTCTTTAGCACCCTCTTCATTTCCTGTACACCTAAAAAGGATATAGGTCTTCAACTTTATTCAATTCGCGATTCGATACGAAAAAATGTACCGGCAGCTATTGAAAAGGTCAGCACGATGGGATATACTTTTGTGGAACCTGCCGGTTATGCCGACGGAAAATTCTATGGGATGGACCCTGTTGAGTTCAAAGCCCTCTGCGAGAAGAATGGTATGCATGTATTGAGCTCACACACCAGCCGCCAGCTTCCTGATTCTTCAAATTATGACGAGACAATGGCATGGTGGGACAAGTGTATCGATTCACATGTCGCCGCCGGGGCAAAATATATTGTTCAGCCTTCGATGGGAAGATCGGCTTATGAAAGTATTGCAAACCTGAAAAAATGGTGCGACTACTTCAATGAGGTAGGAGAAAAATGCAATGCCAAGGGAATACGTTTCGGGTATCACAACCACGACAAGGAATTCTCAACACTCCATGGCGATACCATAATGTACGACTTCATGCTTCAGAATACCGACCCTTCAAAGGTCATGTTCCAGATCGACCTTTACTGGTGCGTTGTGGGTGGTGCAAATCCTGTTGACTATTTCAATAAATACCCGGGCAGGTTCGAGTCGTGGCACATAAAAGATAAAGAGGAAATAGGAGCCAGCGGAATGATGAACTTCGAAGCCATCTGGGCAGCCGCCGGGGTGTCAGGAATGAAGTATGGCGTTGTGGAGGTGGAGAAATATAACTTCGACCAGTTTACCAGCTGTGCAAAAAGCATGGAGTTCCTCAATGCAGCTGAGTATGTTAAAATGCCTGAACGTTAAGAAATTACAATAGCCTGAATGCATAAATATTTATTTTGCCCGTTACTCCTGCTCATTATCGTGGCAGGATGTAAGGAACAATCGTTGACTGACACCGGTGAGAGGCTTACACAATATGTGAATCCTTTCATCGGTACAGGTTTTCATGGACATACTTTTCCGGGAGCCGCATGGCCTTTCGGACAGATACAGCTGAGCCCCGACAATGGAACACAGGGATGGGACTGGTGCTCCGGCTACCATTATTCCGATTCCACGCTGGCAGGATTCAGCCATCTGCATCTGAGCGGGACAGGTATCGGCGACCTTGCCGATATTTCTTTCCTGCCGGTCAGTACCGACATCATCTTTAATGTGGGGGAATCAAACAGCTCTTTTGTCTCAAGATATGCCGGAAAATATTCCCACAAGGATGAGACTGCAGAACCGGGTTATTATTCTGTTGAGCTGAAAAATAGCGGCATAAAAGCCGAGATGACCGTTACCGAACGGGCAGGCCTGCACAGGTACACCTTCCCGGAGGGAGGACCAAAAAACATTATTGTTAATCTTGGCTTTGCAATAAACTGGGACAAACCTTACAGAACAGGTCTTTCAGTTGTCGACAGCTGCCTTGTTACAGGTTACAGATTATCACATGGCTGGGCATCCGACCAGCATGTATGGTTTGCCGTGAGATTCTCCCAGCCGGTAATAGCATCGGCGGTTACCGATATAGGTGGAGAGGGGAGAACAGTAGGGTGTTTCAGCTTCTCAGGCACGAAGCTTCTGGCAAAAGTCGGGATATCGTCGGTGAGCGTTGAGAATGCAATTGAAAATCTCGACGCCTCCCTCCCGGGATGGGATTTTGATGCAACAAGAAAAGCTGCCTCCGATGCCTGGGAGAAAGAACTATCCGCGATCAGGGTAAAGACTCCCGACCACGACAGCAAGGTGGTTTTCTACACAGCCCTCTATCATACAATGATCGCCCCTGCGCTCTTCAGCGATAAGAACGGAGAGTTTAAAGGAGTTAAAGGCGATATACAAAGGGCAGAAGGTTATAAACGATATACAGTCTTCTCACTCTGGGACACATATCGTGCCCTGCATCCGCTGCTGACGATCACACAGCCTCAAAGAGTGAACGATATGGTCAAATCGATGCTCGATCATTACAGCCAGACAGATTTACTGCCAGTATGGGAGCTCCAGGGAAATGAAACATTCTGCATGGTGGGGAACCATTCAATTCCTGTTATTGCTGAGGCAATTCTTAAGGATATAGGTGATTTCGACCGATCCGGGGCTTTACAGGCAATGATTGTGACATCCATGTTCGACAGGGACGGCATGGGTTTATACGACTCTCTTGGTTATATGCCTGCTGACCTGGTACAGCAGTCGGTAGCAAAATCACAGGAGGTAGCCATCGACGACTGGTGCCTCTCTGCAGCCGCTAAAAAACTCGATCGCGGAGCCGAAGCTTCCTATTTCACTAACCGTTCAAAAAACTACAGGCAATACTTCGACAGTGAAACAGGCTTCATGCGGGGGAGACTGAGTACGGGAGAGTGGACAACACCTTTTGATCCTTCTTTCTCAAAACATGAGGGCAGCGATTATACCGAAGGAAATGCATGGCAATACCTGTGGCTTGCTCCTCATGATGTGTATGGACTAATGGATCTCCTGGGAGGGAAGGAAAAGTTTGCAGATAAACTCGACCAGCTTTTTAAAGTTGAAGAGGGGGTAAAAGGTGAAGAGGCTTCAGCAGATATATCAGGACTTATCGGCGCCTATGCCCATGGTAACGAACCGGGTCATCATACCACTTTCCTCTTTAATTATGCAGGCAGGCCGTGGCGTACCCAGGAACTGAACAGGCAGATACAGACTACAATGTACCTGAATACACCTGAAGGATTATGCGGAAATGAAGACTGCGGCCAGATGTCGGCCTGGTATATTTTCAGCGCCCTGGGTTTTTATCCGGTAAACCCATGCGACCTGAAATACCAGTTCGGATCACCCTTGGTCACTGAAGCACAGATTGAAATTTCACCCGGAAAGTATTTCACAATACAAGCCCCGAAAGCCTCTGCAGAAAATAAATATATACACGAAGTCACCCTTAACGGAACAGTGATAAACAGGCCCTATATCACCTGGGAAGAAATTATGGGTGGAGGTGTCCTGAAGTTTGAAATGAGCAACAAACCGGAAAAATCTTTATTCAGGTAAATATAAAAGGTATGAAAAAAAGATATTGGTCCATAATGCTGGTATTCACGGTGTTATGTGGATGCGGTGATCAGTATTATACCAAGGCGGATTTTCAGTCGGCCCTGAAAATCGATTCTCACGTTCACATCAGGAGCGATGATGGCACCTTTGAAGATATTGCCGCCAGTGATAATTTCATCCTGATATCACCAAATGTCGATCATGGCGATTCAGCCGATCTGAGGATACAACAGGCATTTGCCTCAGCCTCGGCCAGGAAATACCCATCACGTGTTTTCTTTGAACCCTCTTTCTGGTTCGACACAGCAGGCTATGGAACACCCGGGTGGTCAGAAAACATTATAGAACAGCTCGGAAAGGACCTTGCCGAACCAGGTGCAGTGGGGGTGAAGATATGGAAGAATATCGGCATGGTTCTGCGCGACAGAAATGGAAAGTTCATAATGGTTGACGATCCTGCCCTCGATCAGGTGATCAGCTATATAAAAGGAAGAAACCTTCCGGTTACAGGCCACCTCGGGGAACCACTGAACTGCTGGATGCCTCTCGGGGAAATGAATATAAGGAGCAACAGGAATTACTATGAGCAGCACCCCGAATATCATATGTACCTTCATCCTGAATACCCTTCATACAACGATCAGATAGTTGCACGCGATAATTTTGTGTCACGACACCCCGATATGGTCTTTATAGGCTGTCACTTGGGAAGCATCGAATGGAATGTCGATTCTCTCGCTTCAAGACTCGACCGTTTCCCGAATATGGCAGTAGATATTTCGGCGCGGATAGCACATCTGCAGTTCCAGTCGATGGAGAATCGCGAACGTGTAAGAAATTTCTGTATTAAATACCAGGACCGCCTTCTGTATGGAACAGATGTTGGTTACTCGGGAAGCAATAATCCGGATGCCTTTAAGAAAAGAATGCACGAACAGTGGCTTGATGACTGGAATTACCTGGTCAGTGATGAAGAAATGACCTCCACAAGATTTGACGGAAATTTCACAGGACTGAAGCTTCCAAAGAAAGTTGTCGACAAAATATATTTTAAGAATGCCGTAAAATGGTATAAGCTTCCTGTTTAAAAGAAGAATCATGTATACGATTAAAAGAAAAATATTTATTGCTTCTCTTTTGTTGCTGCTCCTTAATGCTGGTCAGGAATTACGCTCCCAGGAGACAGATCTCTTATTTCACGAATGGGCTTCAACTCCACCCATGGGATGGAACAGCTGGGACTGTTTTGGCCCCACAGTCGTAGAAGCAGAGGTCATGGCAAATGCCGATTATATGGCAAAGTACCTGTTGAAATACGGCTGGGAATATATCGTTGTAGATATAAGATGGTATATCGAAAATGATAAATCGGGAGGATATAATCAGACAGATCCGAAATATGTCATCGACGATTATGGCCGTTTCATGCCTGCCCTGAACCGCTTCCCATCATCAGCCGGCGGAAAAGGTTTTAAACCGCTTGCCGATTATATCCATGGTAAAGGTCTGAAGTTCGGAATACATGTTATGCGCGGCGTACCGGTTATTGCTGTTAAAAATGAAACCCCGGTCTATGGAACCAGCAGGAAAGCATCAGAAATTTATTCTCCTGAAGGTCAATGCCGGTGGCTGAAGGACATGTACACCATCGATGCAGCCAAAGAAGGCGCCCAGGAATATTATAATTCGTTAATGGACCTCTATGCTTCATGGGGTGTTGACTTCCTTAAAATAGATGATCTCTCATCACCTTATCATACAGAAGAAATAGAAATGATAAGGAAGGCTATCGATCGTACCGGCAGGGAAATAGTCCTCAGCACCTCCCCCGGGCCGACACCTGTTGAAAAAGCCGGACACATCAGCAGCAACGCAAATATGTGGCGGACAGTAAACGATTTCTGGGATAACTGGCGCGATCTGAAGGAGCAGTTTGATGTTTGTGCAAAATGGGCCGATGCAGGAATAAACCGTGGTTATCCCGATGCAGATATGCTGCCACTGGGCAGAATAGGAGTAAGGGCAGAAAGGGGAAAACCCAGGATGAGCGGTTTTACAAAAGATGAACAGGTAACCCTGATGACTCTCTTTTCAATATTCAGATCGCCTCTTATGTTCGGTGGAAACCTCCCCGATAATGACGAGTTCACACTCTCCCTGATCACAAATAAAAATATTCTGCGGGTAAATCAGCATTCTGTAAATCCGAAACAGTTGTTCAGGGAGAATGACCTGATCGCCTGGAGAGCTGAGGACCCTGGAACAGGCGACATTTACCTGGCGCTTTTTAATATTTCAGATATGCCGGAAGAAGCGGAAATCACTGTCCGATCCGGGCAGCTTGGAATATCAGGTTCATTCAGGGTCACCGATCTGTGGACAGGGAAAAA
>JAKLFN010000108.1 GCA_022711195.1 Bacteroidota bacterium | reverse complement strand
TACGATATTTTTTATAGTGTAAGAGATTCAACAGGATTATGGAAAAAGGCGGTGAACTGTGGTTATCCGGTAAATACACCATGGGATGAACTGTTCTACAATCCCGATAAGAACAAAAAAGGAGCTTTCTACCTGGCATCAAACAGAACAGGTACGATGGGCGGACTCGATATTTTTCACGGAAATAAGCTTCCTCCAAAAATAGTTAAACCTGAGCCTGTTCCGGCGCCGGTTGCCCCACCGGATACAATAGTCCAGAAGATAATTATAGAGACCCAGCCGGTAAGACCCGATACTATTGTTGTTAAAGATACTGTTGTTATAATAAGGGAGATCGCTCCGGAACCAGTCGTTCAGCCCGAAAAACCGGCCGAACTGGTATTGTATATTACAGGTAAGGTGCAGGACTCTGAGACCGGCGATCCTGTAATGGCTAAAATAGATGTAATTGATCCTTCCACAGATATTGTAATTTCAACAACAGCCAGCTCTGATGTTGATGGCAGTTACAGGGTAAGATTACCGGAGAAAAAATCATATATGATCGACTTCCGCAGTACCGGATTCCTTCCGGATATGAAGAAAATTACAATTCCTGAAAATTTTTCGGAGGATTATTACAAGCTCGATATGCCTCTTATAAAAGTGAAAGTGGGTAAGAAGGTTGTGCTTAACAATATTCTGTTCCAGACAGGAAAAGCCATACTTACATCAGGTTCCTATGCCGAACTCGATCGTCTCCTTGGTATACTCAGCGACAACCCGCTCATGAGGATAGAAATATCAGGACACACAGATAATACCGGAAGTCTTGCTCTTAACTCGAAGCTTTCCGAAGACAGGGCAAAAGCTGTTGTCGAATACCTGATTCAGAAAGGAGTCAACCAGGGTCGCCTTGAGTTTAAAGGCTTTGGTCCGCAGCAGCCTATTGCTGATAATAAAACAGCCGAAGGAAGAGCACGCAACAGGAGAGTCGAATTTAAAATTCTTGAATTCTGAAAACATTATGAAATATACACCATTCTTTTCAGTTCACCAGGCAGCAGGAGCCAAAATGGTCCCTTTTGCAGGTTGGAACATGCCTGTAGAATACTCCGGGATCAACGATGAACATGTTACTGTAAGGGAAAAAGCAGGGGTTTTTGATGTCTCCCATATGGGGGAATTCTTCGTTACCGGACCAAATGCTTTTGACTACCTGCAATATATTACATCCAATGATATCGAGGCGCTTTTCGACGGTAAAATACAGTATTCATGCTTCCCGAACGGCAAAGGGGGGATTGTAGACGATCTCCTTGTTTACCGCTATAACCGTGAAAAGTTCCTGCTGGTTGTAAATGCTGCAAATACAGAAAAAGACTGGAACTGGTGTGTTCACAATGCAGGTGAGTTCGGGATAGTTCCCGGAAGAGATCTGATAAATTCATCGGATGAAATAGCCCAGATTGCAGTACAGGGACCTCTGGCCCTTGAAATTGTACAGAAGCTGACCCGGACGGACATTCCGGGGATGGAATATTATACATTCTGCGAAACAGAAATTTCCGGAATAAAAAATGCACTCTTTTCAACAACGGGATATACGGGAGCCGGAGGATGTGAAATATATGTCAGGAATGAAGACGGTCCCAAACTCTGGAATGCTGTTTTTGAAGCAGGGAGGAACATGGGGATAAAACCTGCAGGCCTGGGAGCAAGAGATACTTTAAGACTGGAAATGGGTTATTGTCTGTATGGAAATGACATCAACGACCAGACATCACCGATTGAGGCAGGTCTCGGATGGATCACCAAATTTACTGATAAGAAGGATTTTATAGATAAAGAACTGCTTCTGAAACAAAAGAATGAAGGAGTTGAAAGAAGATTAAAGGGATTTATAATGATCGACAGGGGAATACCACGCCAGCATTATGAAATCGTTGATCAGTCGGGCAACATTATAGGAGAGGTCACTTCCGGAACTATGTCGCCAATGTTAAAACAGGGTATCGGAATGGGATATCTGGCAAAAGGTTTCTGGAAACCTGATACTGAAATCTTTATAAGGATCAGGAACAAGGATCTGAAGGCAAAGGTGGTAAATACTCCGTTTATTAAATAAGGTTTTACGGCGTTACGGCATGGAAAGATTAAAACTCGAGACCTGTTTTACTCCTGCCTTATTTGAGCCCGGACTTCATTCGGGTTCGACTGTTGTTATAATTGATATTTTACGTGCCACATCTTCTATATGTACTGCCTTTGAACATGGTGCTGAATCCATAATACCTGTGGCAGGTGTTGAAGAGGCAAGAACCTATAAGAACCGGGGGTATCTGGTTGCTGCTGAACGTGATGGTATAATACTTGATTTTGCAGACCTGGGCAATTCGCCTTTTAATTTCTCACGGGAGAATATCCGCGGAAAAACAATCGTGTACAGCACTACAAACGGTACCGGCACTATCCGGATGGCTTCTTCTGCAGGGTGTATAGTTATAGGATCATTTCTGAATTTAAGCTCCCTCTGCAACTGGCTCATACAAGGAAATCAAAATGTACTCCTTTTCTGTGCAGGGTGGAAAAACAGATTCAATCTCGAGGACACTGTATGTGCGGGAGCAATTGCTGAAAGGCTCTTAAACAGTTCCGGGTACTCAACTATATGTGATTCGACAACTGCAGCTGTCGATCTGTGGTCAGTCGCGAAAAATGATCTTCGCGGATATATTGAAAAAGCTGCCCACAGGAACAGACTGAAAAAGAACGGGCTTGATGATTGTATAGATTTCTGCCTCACAGCCGATTATACTGAAAAGATCCCCTATATAAAAAATGATATCCTTTTAAGTGATATCCGCTGACCGATTGTTTTCCGGGTTTTGATCCGGAATTTAATCCCTTTTGTTATTTTTACGGTTAGAAATTCTGAATTAACTATATAACATTATAACCATGAAGAAACACAATTTTTATGCAGGCCCCTCAATTCTGCCACAGTACACAATTGACAAAAGCATTGAAGGGATTAAGGATTTTGCCGGTACCGGATTATCTGTTCTTGAAATATCACACCGGAGCAAGGAATTTATTGCATGTATGAATAATGCAATAGCACTCGTAAAGGAACTGCTTGAAGTTCCTGCCGGATACCAGGTCATCTTTCTGGGAGGCGGTGCAAGCATGCAGTTTGCGATGGTCCCGATGAACCTCATGAATAAGAAATCAGCTTACCTGGTAACCGGGGAATGGGCAACAAAAGCTTTCAAGGAAGCGAAGATTTATGGAGAGGCTGTTGAGGTGGCTACATCGAAAGACAAAAACTTCAGTTACATCCCCAAAAATTATACTGTACCCGAAGATGCTGATTATTTCCATATAACTACAAATAATACTATATATGGTACAGAACTGAAAAAGGATCCCGATGTAAAGGTTCCCCTGATCGCCGATATGTCATCAGATATCTTCAGCCGTCCGGTTGATGTCTCGAAATATTCTCTGATATATGCCGGCGCCCAGAAAAACCTCGCTCCGGCAGGTGTGGCTGTTGTTATAATAAAGGAAGAAATACTCGGTAAAGTGTCACGTCCTGTTCCAACTATGCTCGACTACAGGACTCACATCAAAGCCGAATCTATGTTTAATACTCCGCCTGTATTTACTGTATTTGCAGCCGAACAAACCCTGAAATGGCTTAAAGAGCTGGGCGGACTGAAAGTGATGCAGAAGAAGAACGTAGAAAAGGCTCAGTTGCTTTATGACGAAATAGACAGGAATAAACTGTTCGTACCTACAGTTAACGATACTGAAGATCGTTCATTTATGAATATATGCTTTGTTATGGCAGAAGGATATAAGGAACTTGAACAACCATTCCTCGACTTTGCCAAATCGAAGGGTATGATAGGTATTGCAGGTCATCGTTCTGTAGGAGGCTTCAGGGCATCAACTTACAATGCCCTGCCTCGCGAAAGTGTTCAGGCGCTCGTCGATACTATGAGGGAGTTCGAGAAGTCTCACTAAAATATCAGACATGGTAATACTTGTTGCTACTGAAAAACCATTTGCCCCGGTCGCTGTAAAGCAGATCAGGGAGATAACGGAAAAGGCAGGCTGCATATTAAGATTACTTGAGAATTATAAAGATGTGTCCGAACTTCTTTCAGCAGTTTCTGACGCTGATGCTCTTATTGTGAGAAGCGATATTGTAAATGCACAGGTACTCGATGCTGCCGGGAAACTGAAAATTGTAGTCAGGGCAGGAGCAGGTTATGATAATCTGGACCTGCAGGCATGTTCGGCAAGGAACATTGTGGCTATGAATACTCCCGGGCAGAATTCAAATGCTGTTGCCGAACTTGCTTTCGAAATGATGCTTTTCCAGGCACGCGGAGGCTTTGCAGGTAAAAGCGGAACGGAACTGAGAGGTAAAACTCTCGGACTGCATGCATTCGGGAATGTTCCGAAATATATGGCTGAAATTGCCCGAGGGTTCGGAATGACAGTCTTTGCTTTCGATCCATTTATTGATCATGAGATCATTAGCGGGGCAGGCGTGAAGCCATGTAACACTGCCGAAGATCTGTATTCCGGATGCCAGTATATCTCAATCCACATGCCGGCTAATGATAAAACAAAAAGATCCATCGGCTATGACCTGCTGAAAAGAATGCCTTCAGGCGCTGTACTTGTGAATACCGCCAGGAAAGAAATTATTGATGAGGAAGGCCTGCTCCGCATCTTTGCAGAAAGGTCTGATCTTAAATATCTGGCTGATGTGGAACCCGATTCAAAAGCTGTATTTCAGGAAAAATATCCCGGCAGGTTCATTTTTACCGCCAAAAAGATGGGTGCCCAGACCGAAGAAGCCAATATAAATGCAGGGGTTGCGGCAGCCCGGCAGATTGTTGACTTCTTTGAGACCGGTAACGAGAAATTCAGATTAAATAAGTAAAAATTAAAGTTTTTCCGATGGCAATTGTTAAACCTTTCAGAGGACTGAGACCTCCATATGAAATAGCTAAAGATCTTGCATGTCTGCCCTATGATGTGATGAACGCTGAAGAAGCAGCCGGAATGGCGAAGGGCAGGGAGACTTCACTTCTTCATATAACAAGGGCGGAAATAGACCTGCCACCGGGAACTGACGTCCATTCTGATGAAGTATATAAGAAATCGGCAGACAATTTTGAATTATGGCAGAAGAAAGGCTGGCTGAAAAAGGATGAAGAGCCATGCTTTTACATTTATGCCCAGACTATGACCGGAAGGACCCAGTACGGAATTGTCGGTTGTGCTTCGGTTGATGATTATATGACCGGAAAAATAAAGAAACATGAGCTTACACGCCCCGATAAGGAACAGGACAGGATGGTCCATATCCGTACAAATAATGCCAACATCGAACCGGTTTTCCTGACCTATCCCCCTGTTAAGGAACTTGATGAAATTGTAAAAAAGATTGTCAGGAAAGAAAAGCCTGAATATGATTTTACGGCAGAGGACGGATTCGGACATCACTTCTGGGTTATCAGAGATCGCGAAACCATAAGCCAGATCGAAAGAATTTTTGAAGAGAAGGTCCCGTTCACTTATGTTGCTGACGGGCATCACCGTACTGCAGCAGCTGCACTTGTTGGAAAGGAAAAACAGGAAAAGAATCCTCATCATAAGGGAGATGAAGAGTATAATTACTTTCTTGCAGTACACTTTCCATCTGACCAGCTGCGGATCATTGATTATAACCGGACAATAAAAGATCTTAACGGATTATCATCAAAGGAGTTTCTGGCGAAACTCGAAAAAGGGTTCAGGATCAGGAAAAAAGGATCGAAAATCTATAAGCCAAAGCGGCTTCATAACTTTTCGATGTACCTCGACGGAATATGGTACAGCCTTTCAGCCAGAAAGGGAACATATTCTGACAATGATCCCATAGGGGTACTGGACGTAACGATCCTCACTAATCTGGTACTTGCTCCACTTCTCGATATTCAGGATCTAAGAAGATCAAAAAGAATTGATTTTGTTGGAGGAATAAGAGGACTTGGGGAACTGAAGAAAAGAGTTGACAGCGGTGAAATGAAGGTTGCTTTTGCATTGTACCCTGTTTCAATGGAACAACTTATTTCAATTGCCGATTCAGGCAATATTATGCCTCCGAAATCAACATGGTTTGAACCAAAGCTCCGCAGCGGACTGGTAATCCACCTTCTCGACTAAACTATTACCTGTATACCCTCTGTGGAACTCTGTGCACCCTCTGTGGAACTCTGTGTAATTTCATAAAATTAATTTTATTCCCATTTTTAATTCTTCATGTCAGATATTTCCGGAAATATTATTTCACTTAAGAATGAATTGCCGGTGGGTGTCAGACTGGTTGCAGTATCAAAAACAAAACCTGTCAGTGATATACTTGTTGCCTATAAATCCGGTCATCGGATATTCGGTGAGAACAGGGTACAGGAGCTTCTTTCAAAAAAAGACCTTTTACCTTCTGATATTGAATGGCATTTGATCGGTCATCTCCAGACAAATAAGGTGAAATATGTTGTCCCCTTTATAAGCATGATCCATTCAGTTGATTCCTATAAGCTTATTAAAACTATTAATTACGAATCTGAAAAAGCAAACCGGATTGTCGATTGCCTGTTACAATTCCATATTGCATCCGAAGAGACAAAATACGGATTCAGTATGGATGAAGTTATCGCAATGATCAGCACACCTGAGTTCAGCAAGCTCGATTCAGTGAAGATATGCGGAGTAATGGGAATGGCCACCTTTACTGATGATGAGAACCTTATAAGGAAAGAGTTCAGATACCTTGCAGATTGCTTCAGGGAATTAAAGCGAAGATATTTTCCTGAAAATGATTCTTTCAGGGAAATTTCAATGGGTATGTCGGGTGATTATAAGGTAGCTATTGAGGAAGGCACTACAATTATAAGGCTGGGAAGTATTATATTTGGTGGTCGATATTA
>JAKLFN010000107.1 GCA_022711195.1 Bacteroidota bacterium | reverse complement strand
CGATCTTATTTACTTTTCCCGAAACTGAAGAATGGATAAATGCTGAAACGAATCCTTTGCTTTCAGCGATTACCTGTCCGGTTTTTACTGTATCGCCCTTATTCACAATTACATTTGAGGGAGCGCCGATATGCTGTGACACTGGAATAGCAACACTCTGCGGAAGAGGCAGAACCTGTATCGGGTTGCCGGCGGTAATTTTATTTTCGGGTGGATGAACGCCTCCTGCTGGAAATGTTTTCAACTCTATTGTTTTTATAGTTCAACATCATGGATTGACAGTCGCATTTTCTGCCGGTGCTTCCTGCTTTGGTTTACGTGGCGGGAAGTTTATTTCAAGAATGGATCCTGTAGGACATTCAGTGACACACTTTCTGCAGAAGGTACATTTTGAAGCATCGATGTATGCCAGGTTATTTTCGATTTTAATTGCGCCGAACTCACACACCTTCACACATTTACTGCACGCAATGCAGGCAACTTTGCAAGCTCTGCGGGCCGGGCCTCCCTTATCGCAGTTAGAGCATGCCACATATATTTTCCTGTCTTTCTTTGCTTTCCTTCTTAGCTCAATAAGATGACGGGGGCAGGCTTTCACACAGGCACCGCATGAGGTACATTTATCATCAATAATCACGGGCAGATGAGTAACCGGATCGATATGCAAGGCATCGAATGTGCAAGCTCTTTCGCAGTCGCCGTAGCCCATGCATCCGAAACTGCAATCTGTTTCACCCAGGTAGAGGCTGTGTGCTATGCGGCAGTCGGGAACACCGTCGTAATGTGTAGTATGAGGCCTTTGTTCGGGAGTTCCGTTACAGAGCAGAACAGCTACTTTTTGTTCTACGGCCAGGGCTTCCTTCCCGAGTATTTTCGCAGCTTTGTCCATCACCTCTGCTCCACCTACCGGACAGTTTAGCCCTTCGAATGTCTCTGCCTTAACAAGTGCCTCTGCAAAATTCCTGCATCCTGCAAAACCACAGCCTCCGCAGTTTGCAGCAGGAAGTATCTCCTGAACTTCATCTATCCTGGGGTCTTCAACAACATGAAACTTCTGTGCGATAAAGTACAGGATCACCGCCGACAGGAACGCCAGAAGGCTCAGACTAACGATGGTTATAATAATTGTGGAGCTCATTAATCAGGCTTTTATTGTAAATGTGAATTTCTTACTAAGTTTCTCCCTGGCAAGCCAGAGGATCAGGTAATAGGGCAGAAGGGAGGCAAGTGAAAGCAGTCCTGAGAGAGTCTCGGGAACTGATATTGCAGTGAGTATTATCAGCAATGTCAGAACCAGGATCAGTGGGAAGATATAACCGAAGAAAAGTGCTGTATAACCTGCCGACTGCTTCATAAGTACAGTAACCCGGTCTCCTGGTGATACATTATAATTGCCGCTAACGTCAATTGTTTTTTCTTTTGTTCCCGAGAGGGTGCATGATCCGCTTGAATGGCATCCCGAACATGCTGAGGCAGACAGTATGGTCACAGTAACGGAACTATCTCCTGATTTCTGCACAATGCCGTCGTGTTCGATACATTCGTTTCTTCCCTGCTTCGACATAAAATACCCCTGAAAAAACAATCTGCAAATTTATAATTCCTGTAAAATGATATTCTGTTTTTTGTCAGTTTTTAAAATATCGGGCTTATTTAGTATGATTATAAATAATGCCTCAGCTGATGTTGCTCCACGACTGGTTTTTACTGAATATCTTGCTTAGCCCGGTATCCAGGAGTGTGTTTTCCGGTTTCCCCAGAACAGGATCATCAGAAAGTATATTTTCCGCAATATTCCTTACATACTCAATCAGCTGACCGTCCTTGCTGAGGCTGGATATCTTCAGATCGAAGGGAATTCCGCTCTGCTGGGTACCCTCAATATCTCCGGGTCCTCTGAGCTGCAGGTCGGTTTCTGCAATTTCAAATCCGTCATTTGACCTGATCATTACTTCTATTCTTGCTGCGGCTTCTTTCGACATTTTACCGGATGTCATAAGGATACAGTATGACTGTTCAGCGCCTCTGCCCACGCGTCCTCTCAGCTGATGAAGCTGTGAGAGTCCGAACCGCTCGGCGCTTTCAATGACCATAACTGTAGCGTTGGGGATATCTACACCCACTTCTATTACTGTTGTTGCAATCAGGAAATGTGCCTTACCGTCCCTGAAGAGCTTCATCGAGGAATCCTTTATTGCAGGCTGCATCCTGCCATGAACGACGCTGATACAGTACCCGGGTGGAGGAAAGACCCTCGATATTGTATCCCAGCCGTCTTCAAGGTCTTTGTAATCCATCTTTTCAGATTCTTTTATGAGTGGATAAACTACATAAACCTGACGGCCTTCTGCAATACGGCTTCTCAGAAATCCGAAAACCTTGTTTCTTTCAGAATCGTAGAAGTGCATGGTTTTCACCGGTACCCTTCCCGGAGGCAGCTCGTCAATTACAGATACGTCGAGGTCGCCGTAGAGAGTCATTGCGAGTGTCCTGGGTATCGGTGTTGCAGTCATAACAAGTATATGCGGAGGATTCTGGCTTTTCTGCCATAGTTTAGCCCTCTGCTCCACGCCGAACCGGTGTTGTTCGTCTATGATCACCAGGCCCAGGTTATCAAATTTTACATTCTCTTCGATGAGGGCATGTGTCCCGATGAGTATTCCCAGTGACCTGTCGAGGAGCGATTCCCCGATCTCTTGCCTGAGAGATTTTTTCGACGATCCGGTCAGTAGTCTCACCTTCACATCTATCCCTTCAAGCATTTTTGTAATAGTGGCATAGTGTTGTGCAGCCAGGATCTCGGTAGGAGCCATTATGCATGCCTGGTAACCGTTATCGATGGCAATGAGCATGCTCATTAGCGCTACCAGTGTTTTTCCGCTGCCCACATCGCCCTGGAGAAGACGGTTCATCTGCCTGCCCGAACCCAGATCTTTCCTGATCTCTTTCATCACTTTCTTCTGTGCGCCTGTAAGGCTGAAAGGCAGGTTGTTGAAATAAAAGCTGTTGAATTTTTCTCCTACAGTAGAAAAAACAAAACCTTTGTACTTAAGCGACCTGCTGGTTCTGAACCTTACCAGGTTAAGCTGGATGAAGAAGAGCTCTTCAAATTTAAGCCTGTACCTCGATCTTTCCAGTTCAGCCGGATCGGAGGGAAAATGAATCTTATAGAGTGCATCATTCAGACTCATAAGCTTGTACCTTGTTGTCATCCATGAAGGCAATGTCTCAGGAAGAGGAAAATTCATCTGTTTCAGAAGAGTGCCTATAAGCTTACTGATAGCTTTTGAAGTAAGGAAATGGTTTTTAAGGACTTCAGTGGTGCTGTATTGAGCCTGCAGCGCCGAAGATAATCTCTCTGAAACCTTGCCTGCGGATTCGATCTCGGGGTGAATGATATTTATTACACCGCTGAAAATTCCTGGTTTTCCGAAAACGATATATTCTGTACCAGGAGGATAACTCTGTGTGATCCACTTTACGCCTTTGAACCATACGAGTTTAAGTGAGCCGGTATCGTCACTGAATTCCGCAACCAGGCGTTTGCCGGCTCCCCGTCCTTCTGTTGAATATCCCCTGATAATACCTTTTACCTGTACAAATGGCAATTCAGGATCAAGCTCACTGATCGTGTAAAACCGTGTACGATCGATATATTTATAAGGAAAGTAATATAAGAGATCGCGGTATGTAAAAATATTAAGCTCCTTGTTGAGAAGCTCAGCTCTCTTTGGTCCCACACCGGTGAGATATGTAATGTTGGTATCGAGAAAGTCGTGCATAACTACGGTATGTTCAATAGACAAAAAGATGACCGAAAATACTTATTTTTGCCAACCTTACCTAATACTATTGTTGCCCGGTAATGGATTTTAATACATCTGTAAACTCACTAAGGTATCTGCTATTTTCGCGTCATGGCAGAGGCCATGGAATTCACAGTCCGTATGCCTATAAGCTTATTTCGGAACTCTTCAGGAATAAAATTGATCCTGAGATTGTCTCTATAATTGAAAACATCCGTAAAGTAAATCTCTCTGATAAAAGATTGATAGAGGTTTTAGATCTCGGGGCAGGTTCGCTGAGGATGAAAACAAATTTCAGAAGAGTGTCAGATATTACAAAATATTCATCGGTACCTCATAAATACGGAATCATTCTTTATAATACCGCAGCACGTTTCGGGAGTTCCGGTATTGTTGAGCTGGGAACTTCTTTCGGAATAAGCACGATTTACATGGCTATGGGATCACCAGGGGCAACTGTTCATACTATCGAAGGTTGCCCGCGATGTGCAGAAATTGCAGAGGAAAATTTTGTCAGGGCAAAATTATCCAATATCGATCTGATGAACGGATCCTTTGATGAAATGATACCACGGGTAATGAACCTGCCCGAAAAGCCGGGAGTGGTGTTCATCGATGGCAACCACAGGAAAGAGCCTTTGCTGAAATATTTCAACATGCTGGCCGGAAAAATGGCTGATGAGTCAGTTTTAATAATCGACGATATCAACCTCTCCGATGAAATGAGATCGGCATGGAAAGAGATCAGTATGAGCAGCAATGTATCGTTTACCATCGATATCAACAGGATGGGAATGGCATTTTTTAAAAAGGGAACAGCACATATCAATTACATAATCAGGTATTAACAAAAATTAAGAGATAATAATTCAATAATTAATTAAATTAATCTAATTTCGAAAATTCAAATTTCAGAGTATATGGATAAAGTAATTGAGATTCAGAGCATTGTAAAGAATTACCAGGTAGGATCAGTAATTGTCAGGGCTTTAAGGTCAGTCTCCATCGATATAAAAAGGAATGAATATGTTGCAATAATGGGACCTTCAGGTTCTGGTAAGTCAACGCTTATGAACCTGCTGGGCTGCCTTGATACGCCGACAAGCGGCGCCTATATACTTAACGGTACCGACGTAAGCAAGATGGAGGATGATTACCTGGCTGAGATCAGGAACAAAGAGATCGGTTTTGTATTCCAGACATTTAACCTTCTTCCGCGTTATACGGCGCTTGAGAATGTTACTCTTCCGTTGATTTACGGTGGAGTGCAGAAAGCCGAAAGAGAACAGATGGCTATCGAAACACTACGACAGGTTGGACTGTCAGACAGGATGACTCACAAGCCTAATGAGCTTTCAGGAGGTCAGCGTCAGCGTGTTGCCATCGCCAGGGCACTTGTTAACAAACCATCTATCATCCTTGCCGATGAGCCCACCGGGAACCTCGACAGCAAGACCTCTATTGACATTATGGGGCTTCTCGACGATATCCACAACCAGGGAAATACGGTAATCGTTGTGACACACGAAGAGGATATAGCACGCCATGCCGCGAGGATCATAAGACTCTTCGACGGCGAAGTAGCCTCCGATGTGGTAAATGAAAAATACGTTCCCGCAACACATTCTAATTAATATCTCTATCTTAAGGGTTAATTTTTAAAAGACCCTGATGAAGATATATACACGTACAGGAGATAAAGGAGCGACATCTCTTACAGGTGGCAGGCGTGTTCCGAAATCGTGTCAGCGAATCGAGGCCTATGGTACTGTTGATGAACTTATTTCATGGATCGGACTGCTCAGAGGCTGCGAGGTTAATAAACCGAGGAACAAAATACTCTTATATATCCAGGACCAGCTGATGTCGTGTGCTGCCGCACTGGCAACAGATCCGCTGAAATTCAAATCTCCGATATTAATGCCTGATGCAAAAGCTGTGACTAAGCTGGAGAAGGAGATAGACAAAATGGAAAAGAAACTGCCTGTTCTCAAAAATTTTATTCTTCCCGGAGGTAATTTGGAGGTGTCATACTGTCATATTGCACGTTGCGTATGCAGGAGGACAGAAAGGACAGTGTTGAGGCTTGGTGAAACAGAAGAAATTCCACTTATTATCCCCATGCTGCTCAACCGCCTGGCCGATTATTTATTCGTACTTTCAAGACAGATGAGCTTAGAGCTTGATAATGAGGAGATTAAATGGCCTTAATAATATGTTAATTTTCTTAAAAAAGGTATTGCCATTAAATTAAAATATTATATATATTTGCAGACTTTAAAAAAATCACCTTAAGAGACAATTATGTACTGGACACTCGAACTGGCATCAAAACTTGAGGACGCTCCATGGCCGGCAACCAAGGATGAACTCATCGACTTTGCGATAAGATCCGGTGCTCCGATGGAAGTGATTGAAAACCTTCAGGAAATAGAGGATGAAGGCGATATCTACGAGAGTATTGAGGATATATGGCCTGATTATCCGAGTAAAGACGACTTCTTCTTCAATGAAGATGAATATTGACAAGAGGGGCGAAGGCCCCTTTTTTTTTATTTTGTAGCACCAGCACTGCAGAAAATGAAGTAAGAATTCAGAACATCCGAAGTAATAAGTCAGAACTGTTTCTACAGTTCGATTGTTCTGAGGTCGATTGTTCTGAGTTCTTAATTTATCTGATTTCAGGGAGTGGGAGTGTGAAAGATATCAGATACTTTTTTCGGTCTTATAACATCAAACCAGTTAAATCCGGGCAGCCGTGGATTTCCTCCCGGAGTAGCTGAGGGAGGATCAATGACTCCTTCAGGGCTCTGGTACTCGTATATCTCCTTGATCTTTCCGTCCTCCACGAATATCTCGATCTTTGCACACCTGGTTGTATTCCTGCCGACGATCTCATCACCATCAACCAGGTAGTATATCGACTCCCCGTTTCCTTCAATGTTAATTCTGTATAGTTTATTTTCGCGGAAGTGTCCGGTAAGGGTTCTTCCTTTCAGCTGATTGAATCTCAACGTATCGACCTGGCTTACAACGAATGCAGAGTTATATAATTCCATCCTGTCGGCCTGCCTGTTCCTTGTAAAGATAGACATTGAATCAGAGGTCAGCTGATGTTCCTCTGACCAGATAACAGGGTTTACATAAAGCCTGATAACTGAATCCTGGAAGGAGTAGGAGAGAGAGTCGCATTTTGCCTGAAGGTCGTCGCTGAAGATGCGGCAGCCGTAATGTGCTCTCATCAGGCG
>JAKLFN010000106.1 GCA_022711195.1 Bacteroidota bacterium | reverse complement strand
TGCGAGGGTGCGAGGGTGTGAGGGTGCGAGGGTGCGAGGGTGCGAGGGTGCGAGGGTGCGAGGGTGCGAGGGTGTGGAGTTAATGAGATTGAGGTGAGACAGGTTAAAGTGTAATTGGTACAATATTTGATTAAACAAAATTATTTTATTTAACTTTACATCTGAATGAACACCAGTCTGAAAAATATTCCCGGCATCAAATTCGGAGAGACCAATAATTTCTTGCTTATCGCTGGACCATGTGTTGTGGAGAGCGAGGAGAATGTCCTTCATATTGCCCGGCATCTGGCAGATCTTTCTGACAGATACAAGCTGCCTTTTGTTTTTAAGGCATCATACAGGAAGGCAAACAGGTCTAAAATAAATTCATTTTCGGGGATCGGCGATGAAAAGGCCCTTAAGATCGTTGCAGGTGTCAGGGAAAGATTTTCTGTTCCGGTGATAACCGATATTCACAATCCTGAAGAGGCTGCCTTCGCCGCACAATATGTCGACATACTTCAGATCCCCGCATTCCTGTGCCGTCAGACCGATCTGCTTATTGCGGCTGCAAAGACAGGAAAATGGGTAAACATCAAAAAAGGACAATTTCTTTCGGGCGCATCGATGAAGTTCGCTGTTGAGAAAGTAAAAGATTCAGGAAACGACAGGATAATGGTAACCGACCGTGGCAATATGTTCGGATACCAGGATATTGTTGTGGACTTCAGGAATATACCTGTGATGCAGGAAACCGGGGTTCCGGTAATTATGGATATAACGCACTCATTGCAGCAACCCAACCAGGATGCAGGTGTGTCAGGTGGAATTCCCGCGATGATCGAGACCATAGGAAAAGCTGCAATCAGTGTAGGCGCCGACGGCATCTTCATTGAAACACATCCCGATCCTGCAAACGCAAAGTCGGATGGCGCCAACATGCTCCGGCTCGATGCGATGGATAAATTACTCGATAAACTGGTTAAAATACGAAAAACGATAGTCTCATTTAATTAAAACCTTAATCAATTCATTATGAAAAAGTTCTTTTTAATGGCAGCATGTCTCCTCGCAGTTGCAGTCGTCAGTGCTCAATCGCTTGAAGATATTGTAAAAAAGTATTCCACGGCCAACAAACTGGATAAAATAAGTGCCTTCAAGACCATAAAGGTCACTGGCAACATGTCGATGATGGGTATGGAGATGCCTGTTGAGATATGGATGAAGAATCCTGACAAGATCAAATCAGTAACCAATATCAACGGACAGGAAATTGTTCAGGCATTTGATGGTGTCAAAGGGTATATGATAAATCCGATGACCGGCTCATCTGATCCTGTTGAAATTGGAGCAGCCGATGCAAAGCAGTTACAGCGCAATAATTATTTCAACAATTATCTGGAATCGTATCTGAAGGGCGGGCAGCTTGCGCTGGCAGGTGAAGAGGCTGTTAACGGCTCTCCGGCATTTAAGCTAAAAGCCACTCTCGAAGGTGGTCTGGTTGTCGATCTTTTCATTGACAAATCATCATATCTTCTTGTGAAATCATCTGTTGCAGTAAATGCCGAGGGCATGGCCATGGTTGTGGATTCGTACCCTTCTGATTACAAGGAAATGAGCGGATTGTTCCTTCCCGGAAAGACTACAACATCGGCACAGGGTATGGAGTTTGTACAGACCTTTACCAAAGTTGAAGTTAATGTTCCGATGGATGACGCTGTTTTCTCACTAAAGAAATAACTTTTCTCCTCATTCCTTTCCTCTGCCGTGGTCTGTGGAAGGGAAGTTATCGAATTAATAAAAACAACAGGGACGCGTTCTGCGTCCCTGTGTTATTTACAGCCTGCCTGTAAGCCGGGTTCTGTCGTGTTCCACCATTTATCTGGCCGCACCATTGCTGGTACGATCATACGACCTACCCCCCGGCATCGGACGAGCAGTCCTCAGCGCCGGTATACATGGTCTTTCAACCCATGGGGTGTACGGCTTCCCGTGTCGCCACGGGAACCGGTGGGCTCTTACCCCGCCTTTTCACCCTTGTCACGCCACAGGCGTGACGGTTTTTTTCTGTTACACTGCCATACCCTCGCGGATATCTTCCCGTTAGGAAGCATGGCGCTCTTTGTTGCCCGGACTTTCCTTCCCGATTAATCGGGACGGTGGAACAGCCTGCTGCGCTGTAAAGTTACGAAAAAGGCTCTTAATGAGAAAACTTGGTTATTTTTGCCCTGAAGAAAACAGAATATGTTGCCAGAGGTAAATACAGAGGATTACAGGTATGAACTCCCTGAGGAAAGGATAGCACAATATCCTGAGGCTGAAAGGGACCGGTCAAAGCTTCTTCTTTTCAGGAACGGGATTATAACTGAAGATATCTTCAAAAATGTTCCGCAATATATTCCCCGGGACTCTCTGCTTGTATTTAATAATACAAAGGTAATAAGGGCCAGGTTCCTGTTCACGAAGAAAACTGGTGCTCTTGTGGAGGTCTTCTGCCTTGAGCCGCTGGCTCCGGCGGAATATGAAAGAGCATTCTCCTCGGTAAACCCTGTCGAATGGAAATGCATAATAGGCAACCTGAAGAAATGGAAGGAAGGTAAGCTTTCAACTTCTATTATTCGGAAAAACAAAAAGATTGTCATTGAAGCTGAGAAGATAAGGCCTGAGGGTGAAGCCTGGAGGATAAGGTTTTCGTGGAACGATAATATGCTGACCTTTGGAGAGATTTGCGAATCGGCCGGGCATATTCCGCTTCCTCCTTATATTAAAAGGGATGATACGGAAGAGGATAATATAAGGTATCAGACGGTATATTCGGAAGTAAGCGGATCGGTTGCAGCGCCGACGGCAGGCCTTCACTTCACCAAAGATGTACTTGATGCCCTGGACATCAGAGGCATTGCCAGCGCCAGCCTCACTCTCCACATTGGGGCCGGCACTTTCAAGCCTGTAAAAACCAGCGATATCTCGAAGCATGAGATGCATTGTGAACATTTCTTCGTGACTGCCGGGCTTATCAGGAAGATTCTCAGATTCAGGGGAAAGATAATTGCAGTAGGCACAACCAGCGTCAGGACTCTCGAAAGCCTTTACTGGCTTGGCGCCAGGTCAGCATCGGAAAGAGGTATCGGCAATGATCTGCATGTAGATCAGTGGGAACCTTATGAAAATGATTCCAGCGTCACGTTTGAACAAGCTTTTGAGGCGTTGAATGACCTGATCGAAATAAACAAGCAGCCAATCCTTTATGGATCTACAACCCTGATGATCGTTCCGGGTTACAGATTCAGGGTTATAAACGGGATGATCACAAACTTTCATCAGCCATCAAGCACACTACTGATGCTGGTATCGGCATATACCGGCATGGCATGGAAGGATATTTACGATTATGCTCTTTCACATGATTTCAGGTTTCTCAGCTTTGGCGACTCTTCCCTCCTTCTGAACAGTTTCTGAATGGATAATTGACTATTTATATACCGGGGGGTTTTTTAATTTTTGAAATTAGTTTGAATTTTACTTTATTTGTCGCAAACCTGTCAGAAAATGAACAGCAATAAAATACTTCAGCAATTCCACGCCATGTTTGGAATTTTCATGGTGGCATTTTATATAGGTATAGGAGTTTTCATGCTGTTTTTTGCCAGGAAATGGTTTGTGATTGACAAGGCTATTTCTGTAATAATGGGATCCACATTCCTCTTTTTCGGTGTTTACAGGATCTTTGTCTCGGTCAGTCAGATTAAAAAAGCATTCAGCAAGGATGAGGATGATGAATAATTTGCAAGGATAATTTGCTTCAAAGAACAAATTGGCATATACTTTGCAGTAATAACCTT
Source organism: Bacteroidota bacterium (assembly GCA_022711195.1). Next base: position 3,297 of record JAKLFN010000106.1, on the reverse strand, counting down.
GAAAAAGTTCATTAACTAAACTTTAAAACTATGAATATAGTTATATTTACAGGAAAATTGATTATAATTGCAATTCGTAGACTTAGTTCCACAATTAGAGGTACAGTGACCCTAAATTACAGACCATCGGCAGGAATGTTACTGCTGATTACATCTTTTGCATTGCTTGTTTCATGCCAGAGCCATCCACGCCTGCCTGAAGAGTCACCCACACGCGGGAATATCAGGATTATTTCAGATGATTCTTTCAGACCTCTCATAGAAACAGAGGTAAGCACATTTACCCAGCTCTACACCAGTGCAAAAATCAAAACTATCTACAAACCTGAGGTGGATGTTATTAACGACTTCATGAATGACTCGGTAAAAGTAATTGTTACAAGCAGGAAACTGACAGAGGACCAGGTACAGTATCTGAGGGACACTCTGATTGTTGCCCGTACAATTACATTTGCCTACGATGCCCTGGCGCTCATAACAAACAGGGAAAACAGGGATACAGTAATGAGATACAAGGCAGTGAGGGATATTTTTCTTGGGGAATTAACCACATGGAAAGAAATAAATCCGAAATCGAAGCTGGGAGAAATCAAGGTTGTATTTGACAACACGAAATCGGGCAATATCAGGTATTTCAAGGAACTTTTTGAGATTAAGACAGGACTTCCATATAACTTTTATGCAATGAACAACAATGCTGAAGTAATTGATTTTGTTGCGAGGAATCCTGAAGCTCTGGGAATTATAAGCGTAAACTGGATCAGCGACAAAGATGATTCACTGAGCATGAGCTTCGTCAAAAAAGTAAATGTAGTCGGGATATCGCAGCCGATGTCAAATGAGGAAGTCTATTACAGGCCTCACCAGGGATTTATCTATGACAAGTCATATCCATTCACCAGGGAGATATACCTTATTTCAAGGGAAACCTTCAAGGGACTGGGATCGGGGTTCATCCAGTGGGCTACTGCCGAACAGGGACAGAGGATAGTACTGAAATCGGGGCTGGTACCTGCAACAATGCCGATAAGGATTGTACAGATCAGGAATCAGTAGACGTGGAAAAGATAAAAGATAAAAGATAAAAGAAATGGGAAGTATGGAGAGATGACATGACGAATTAAAAAATAAAAATTAGCAATTAACGGAATTGGAATAAAAAAGAAAGAGTAAAAATTAGTAAGTTTGACTTCAAAAATAAAAAACAGCTATGAAACGTTTGATGTACACAAAAGGATTAGTTCTGGCGGCAGCAATCACGGCGCTGATATCCAATGGTTTAAATGCCCAGGATCTTAATTCCGCCCTCCTGCTGACAAAAAGTGAGCAGTATGACAAGGCAGAAGCCATGTTAAAGGAGCTCAGCCAGAAAGAACCCGCAAACAGCAAGTATTATTTCTTCCTTGGCGAAAATATACTTCTTGATTACTATTCAGATACTATTTCAAATTCTCTGCCGCTGGCAACAAAAGAGGCCAGGGAGGTATTCCAGAAAGGTGTTAATGCAAATGCCGGTGATCCTCTGAATTATGTAGGCCTCGCAAGGGTAGCAAGCATCCTTGGCGATCTGAATCAGGCAGCTGAAATGAGGACAAAAGCAAGGAGTTTCCTGCTTCCCTACAAGAACATTAAGAAGATTGTTCCTCCCGCAAAAGACTACGCCTTTGCACTTGCAAAGATTGCTGAGTCGTATATCGTTAATGGCGAAGTCGACACTGCTTCTGCACTTCCTTTGATAAGGCAGGCTTTAAAGATCGACAACAAGAATCCTGAAATATTCCTTATAGCGGGCGATATTTACATACTTGCAAATGACGGATCGAATGCTATAAAGAACTACAATCTCGCGCAATATCTCGATCCCAAATCACCGACAGCCAACATGAAGATCGGTAACATTTATGTCAGGGGTAAGAGTCTGCAGCCGGCAATCCCCTATTTTGAGGAAGCCATAACGCTTGATCCCAATTATGCACCTGCCTACCGCGAACTTGGTCAGCTCTACTGGAGGGCCAACAGGCTGGAACAGTCAAAGACAAATTTCAAGAAATATCTTGAACTGACCGAAGGAAATATCCCTGCAAAAACCAGGTATGTCAACTCGCTCTTCTATGCAGGTGATTATGATGAGGTAATAAAGAATGTTGAAGAGATCCTTGCTGTCGATGATTCAAGGGCATATATGAACAGGCTTGCAGGCTATTCATATTATGAAAGGAAGAATGCCGATTATACGAAGGCGCTTGAGTACATGGACAAGCTTTTCGAGAAAGTTCAGGAAGACAGGATACTTCCGAAGGACCATCATTATACTGCCAGGATCATCATGAAGAAGAACCAGGATCTTCCAAAGAGTGTTGAAGAGCTGACAGCCCTGGAGACACAGTTGCAAAAGAGCAGGACACGCTACAATTCAGCATCTGCTGCTGAAAAAACAAAACTCAAGCCCGCCCTTGATGAACTGACAACAAAGTACAACAGCCTCAAAGCAACTGTTGATGCTGCACAGAAAGAACTTGAGAGAGGTTTCGCCGAATATCTCAAAACCATCGACATGAAACCCCAGGATGCAAGTCTTAAGAATGAACTTGCAACGAACTATTACCAGTTTAAGAAATACGACGATGCAGCCAGGGTATGGGGTAAGATGATAGATCCTTCAAAAGACGATATTGCCTCATATATGAAAGTCGGAAGAGCATATTATAACGGGAGTAATCTCAAGGCAGCCGACTCTGTATTCAACATTGTTGTGAAAAAATCCCCGGAGAACCTTGATGCACATCTGTGGATAGCACGTACTTATTCAAAAATGGATCCCGACTACAAGATGGGGCTTGCAAAACCGAAATTCGAGAAGTTCATTCTTGTTGCAGGAAAAGACTCTCTTACAAATAGTTCAGAACTGATGGAAGCATTCAGTTATCTCGGATGGTTTCACTCTGAAAAAGGCAATTATACTGCATCGCGAGGATATTATAACAGGATGATCAACCTCGATGACAAGAACAAGGAATACAAAATCAGAGGCTATAACGGACTTGGATCACTGGAATCCAAGCTTGCATCTGAGGAGAAGACTCTTGAAGGCAAACTTGCTTTTCTTGCAAAAGCATCTGACGCCTATGAAAAGATTATCGGCATTGATCCCAATAATACTTCGGCAAAGAACAACCTCAGGTGGGTTCAGGAGTATGTCGCATCGGTGAAAAAAGGTATAAATCCGAATGAGATAAAGGGTACTGTCAAGGATACGGCAGGACAGCCTGTTGCATTTGCCTCTGTAAAGGTAAAGGA
>JAKLFN010000105.1 GCA_022711195.1 Bacteroidota bacterium | reverse complement strand
GAAGGAGGTCGACTATCATTTGTTCATATCAGGGTTTTACAACATTGCCTGCCGATGCCATTACCTGAGCTATCTCGAACATATTACTCAGGATACCGATCTTTATCTTTTCCTGAATGTCATAGAATTTCACGCAGGTTCCGCAGAAGAGCAATCCGACGCCCATCTGTTCTATCTCCTTAAGGCTTTCATATACATCAGAATCTGTTGTACCAAGCCTTACACCACTGTTATAAAAAAGCATTTTCCCGGGAAGCACGTCAAGATCCTTGACCGCCCTTATAAAGTTTGACATCAGCATAGTGCCAAGTTCTATATCGCCTTCGCCCATTTTGTCGGAACTGAAAACAATAACGAAATTGCCTTTGTTGAAATGCGGTACTGCCGTGCTGCAGTACTCCTCAATATTTCCTGAAGGTTCCCCGGTCCCGGTTTTAGTAACGGACAGTGTCCATATCCCTTTTTCTTCTTCGCTACTGAATAAAATATTGTTATCCCTCAGGAACCGGGCAACATTATCAAATGATGTTTTATTATCAATAATAATCCTGATTGTCTCTCCCTCCTTTGATTCCTTTATAGCTTTACGGGTTGCTATCAGCGGCGCCGGACATTGCTGGCCTTTAGTATCAACTACTCTCATTTTAATCCAACATTTGGTTTGCAAAGGTAATAAAGATGTCTATATTTTTCCTGCAGATTGAGCATATCAACGCAGAAATGATCAGCGACGATCTTTGAAATCTGCGGGGAAGAAGATATTTTAAAATTATTATTAAAAAGCTAATTTTGAAATTCAATTTTTTACCATGAAGAAAACACTGAATTATTTTATCCTGCTCACGGTTCTCTTGTTCTCACATCAAATCTCAGCGCAGGAAAATACTGATTTTAAAGCTGCTGAAGGCTCATGGCTCGGGAAGATACCTGCAGGAGCCATTTCGCTGCGTGTCATTTTTAATCTTTCACTGGCAGCAGAAGATTCCCTGGCAGCAACACTCGACAGTCCCGACCAGGGTGCAAAAAACATTAAGATCGGGCCGGTAATCTTAACCGGAAAGAACATCAATATTAAAGCTCCGCTCCTGATGGGAGAGTACAAGGGAACAATTGTAAACGACACACTTATTACCGGCACATGGAGCCAGGCAGGGAAAAGTACTCCCCTGGATCTTTCGAGGCAGAAAAAAGCTTTTGCTCTGTTAAGGCCGCAGGAGCCGAAGCCTCCATTCCCCTATAAATCGGAAGATGTTATTTTCAGGAACGAAAAGGCAGGCATTGACCTGGCCGGGACACTTACAATACCAAATGGTGAAGGTCCATTTCCCGCAGTTGTTTTGATAACGGGTTCGGGATCGCAGAACAGGAATGAGGAACTGCTTGGCCATAAGCCTTTTATGGTCATCGCTGATTATTTCACCCGAAAAGGCATTGCTGTCCTGAGATATGACGACCGTGGTGTCGGTGGCTCCAGGGGATCACCCCTAAATGCGACTACGGCAGATTTTGCTACTGATGCTGAGGCAGCTTTTCTTTACCTCACCTCAAGAAAAGAGGTTAAACATGGAGCAATCGGACTGGCCGGTCACAGCGAGGGCGGCCTGATAGCACCTATAGTAGCCTCAGTAAACAGGAACATTGCCTTTATCATCTCCCTTGCCGGGCCCGGCGTTACCGGTGAGGAGATCATCCATACCCAGAATATGGATATCAGTGTTGCTTCGGGTATGCAAATCGGCGAAGCCAGGAAGAATATTGCGACAAACAGGAAGATATTTGCCGTGCTTAAGAAGGAACCTGACAATAATAAAGCTTCAGAAAAGATTGAGGCTGTTTACCGGAAGATACTGGCGAAAGAAAAAAAATCGGCTGAAGATACGGAAGCAGAAGTAAAACAGCTTAAGTCAGCAATGAATCCTGTTTCATTTACATGGCTGAGATATTTTATCACCGCTGATCCCGCACAATACTGGAAGAAAGTTAAATGCCCCGTTCTTGCACTTAACGGGGGAAAGGATCTACAGGTATCAGCCAGTGTTAACCTTTCGGCAATAGTGAAAGCCGTTAAATCGGGAGGCAACCAGTCTGTAACTATACTGCAGCTTCCTGGTCTGAATCATTTGTTCCAGAAATGTACTACAGGATTGCCTGCAGAATATGGGGAGATAGAGGAGACATTTTCGCCAGAAGCTCTTAAGATAATGGCTGATTGGGTCGTTGCTTTGTACTGATCGCGGCAAGTTTCTTTAGAATTATCCTGCCACGTGCCACCACTCCGGCTGGTGCGTCGCCCTGAAGCATGTTAACCGTTGCTGCCAGTTCATGGACAAGCTCAGGGTAGATTACAGCCAGCTTATAGACAATCTCCATTGAATAGGCTTTTATGGCAATGGCGCTGAGACCCGATCTGAGTGCAGAAAAGCAATGATCGGCCAGAATACCATGTTCTTTTTCACTCAGGAGCGACAGGTCGCTCTGTGTGAGTATCTTCAGAAACGAACGGTGTGCACTCTCATTGTCTATCCTTCCGAGCATCCCGACAATCATGGGCAGGTATTCGACGAAGATCCCGGGATGGGTATCAACGGATTTGGAAAGAGCCCACGACGAGTGAAAGGCAAGCTTCCTGTCGCCTGAAAAAGAATAATTAAGGAGCTTCCTGAATATAACCGGATTCTCGACCGCTGATTTTGCAATCCATTCCACCTCCCTGGTCCCCATTGTTGCGTTGATCATTTCCCTGAATTCCTCATCATCGCTTTCATCTTCTATAGGTGTAAGGTCCTTTGTTATAACCGCGACACCCGGGTCTCTGAGGAAGTTTTCAGCAACGATCACATCTGCTTCAGCAAAATCGGTCTGCCGCAGCGATTCAGGTTTCAGCCAGCGGTATGCAATATGTTCCGAAAGCAACGGCAGATCATCGAGAGTATCACAAAGGAACGGAATAAGAAGAATCTTTTTCTTTCCATAATCGTATATTACATCTTCAAGACGCCTGCATATCACGATATCCATTGAAAGTTCCTCCCTGATCTCCCTTATAACACACTCTTCCTCCGATTCTCCCTTCATGATCTTACCGCCCGGGAACTCCCATTTGTAAGGATGGTCGGTATTTTCGCCCCGCTGAACGACAAGAACCTCGTCATCCTCATTTCTTATTATGGCACAAGTTACCCTGATCATGCATGTTCGCTTTGAAGATCTTCATAAAGAGGGATGACGAGCAGAAACTCGTACTTATTGTTTTCGAGGTCAATCTTGCAGGCATAATGGTCAATTCCGTTAGTAACAACAAGATAAGGAACCCTGAAGCCCATATTATAGCACACTATCTGGTCAAAGACTTTGTCGTTAAGACCTACTTCGGGCGATTTACATTCCACGATCATCACAGGTTTTCCCGACCTGTCGTGGATGAGGATATCTACACGTTTCCTCATATTGTTGAATCCCGACATCACCTCAACAGCGATCAGTCCTGGGGGATACTTTCCCTCATTGACAAGATACATTATGAAATTCTGCCTGACCCACTCTTCAGGTGTGAGCCTTACATATTTCCTGCGGATATGATCGAGGATCATCTCCTCTCCTTCTTTTCCTGTGATCCGGAATGAATATTCAGGCAGATTTAGCTGTTTCAACTTTGTTTTGTACTTTTGAAAGCAAATATATTGAGAAATACTATTATAAATTCCTCTCCCTAAATCCCTCCCCCAGGAGGGAGGGACTTTAAATATCACAACAGAGTCCCCCTCTCTCAACGGGAGAGGTGATAAATGGGAAGAGACATACAAATTAAAAAATGAAGACAAAAGATGAAATTGTCAATAACTGGCTTCCAAGATATACAGGCAAGGAATTAAAGACCTTCGGCAAGTACTTTCTGCTCACCAACTTCGGATATTATGTTGAGCTCTTTGCAAAGTGGCATAACGTACCTGTTGAGGGTAAAGACAGGAACATGCCCAATGCCACTGCAGACGGGATAACAATAATCAACTTTGGTATGGGAAGTCCGAATGCAGCCACAGTAATGGACCTCCTGAGCGCCGTTAATCCCAAGGCTGTACTTTTTCTTGGCAAATGCGGAGGGCTGAAAGCAAAGAACAAGGTAGGCGACCTGATACTCCCGATAGCAGCCATACGCAGCGATGGCACCTCAAATGATTATCTCCCAAACGAGGTTCCTGCACTCCCGGCGTTTAAGATACAGATAGCTGTTTCAGCAACGATAACCAGGTGCAGGAAAGAATACTGGACAGGTACTGTATATACAACCAACAGGCGTGTGTGGGAATATGACGACAGGTTTAAGAAGTACCTGGTTAAAACCCGCGCGATGGCAATAGATATGGAGACTGCAACAATATTCACTGTAGGATTTGCCAATGAGATCCCCACAGGAGCGCTCCTTCTCGTATCGGATCAGCCTATGATCTCGAGCGGAATAAAGACTGCAGCAAGCGACAAAAAAGTTACAGGAAGGTACGTTGAAAACCACCTTAAAATAGGTATCGACTCCCTCAAGGAGATTAAGGATAACGGTGTATCTGTAAAACATCTGCGTTTTTAGGATGGCTGCTGCTTACGAAGAAATAATATCCGATCTAAAAAAGAGGATCTTCAAACCTGTATATTTCCTTGCCGGTGAGGAACCCTATTATATCGACCTTATATCAGATTATGCAGAGGAACATGTTCTGGAGGAAGCTGAAAGATCGTTCAACCAGGCCGTTCTTTATGGTGAAGAGACATCGGTGGTATCGATAATAGAGACAGCCAGGCGTTTTCCGATGATGTCGGCACACCAGGTAATAATAGTAAAGGAAGCACAGTCACTGAGAAAAATAGAGGATCTGCAAATTTACGTTGAAAAACCACTGCTCTCAACAATCCTGGTAATATGTTATAAATATAAAGTCCCCGATAAAAGGACAAAATTCTTCAAGGCGCTTGACAGTCAGGGATACTATTTTGAATCGCCGCGGTTGCGTGATTACCAGGTTCCTGCATGGATAGAGAAATTCCTGATGCAAAAAGGTATCAAAACGGAACCCGGCGCCTGTGAAATGCTTACTGAATTCCTTGGCACCGACCTTCATAAGATCGCCAATGAGCTGAACAAACTGATCATTACCCTGCCGGCGGCCAAGCCTCTCATCACTGCGACCCTCATTGAAAAAAATATAGGCATCAGCAAAGACTATAACAACTTTGAATTGCAGAAAGCCCTGGGCGAAAAGAATATAGTGAAGGCAAACATGATTGTCAGGCATTACGCAGGTAATCCGAAAGATTATCCTCTTACTCTTACCCTGGCATCACTCTTTTCATATTTCACCAAGATCCTTACTTACCATTATCTTACCGATAAATCGAAGAATAATGTTGCATCGGCTCTCAAAGTCAATCCATATTTTGTTAAGGATTACGAAATGGCTGCATCAAGGTATAATGCTGCCAGGACTATTCAGATAATAAGCCTTCTTCGCACCTGCGACATGAAATCGAAGGGATATGGCGATATAAGCAGTGAAGATGGTGATCTGCTCAAAGAATTGGTATTCAGAATATTGCATCTTTAGTTCATATCCGGAGATTCCGGAAAATCGGCCCACATACGGTATTTGTTGTTCAGTCCCCGCAGTACACCTTTCCAGGTGTCACTCAGAAGGTTATTCAGCACGATATCGGTTTTTACCCTGGCAATGACCCAGGAGTTTTCCATTAATTCACGTTCAAGCTGACCGGCTGACCATCCTGAATATCCAAGGAAAAACCTTATCTGTGAATTTTTCAGGTTGCCGCTCTCGATCATTTCACGGACAAAGTCGATATCTCCTCCCCAGAAAATATTATCATTAACCCAAACGCTTTTAGGGATCTGATCGCCCATATTATGCAGATAATGGAGGGTATCCGGGGCTACTGGCCCTCCCATGCTGAGGTATTCCTTCCATTTGTCGAAGCCCGAGATGGCGTCACAAACTTTTATTTCGAGCTTCTTATTAAGGATAAAGCCTACGGAGCCGTCGCTTGTATGGTCGGCAAGGTATACGATTGTCCTGTTGAAGAAGGTATCAGGCAGAAAGGGCTCTGAGATGAGTATCTTCCCCTTCTCGGGTATCTTGTCTTCAGGCTGTATCGTGAAAAAATCCAGCTCCGCGTCCATGTTTTCCATACAGTGCCAATTTAAGCATTAAACATCAGATATGCCAAAATTGTTTGTTCGACTTTCTGATGCAAAATTATTGAAAAACATCCATAAATATTAAAGCATTTAGAAGATTTCAATTAAATATTATCATATTTTTGGCCTGGTTTATTAATGACATATGCATAAAAGTACTCTAAAGGTTGCCGGAAATAAAGTTATCCTTAATAACAGGGAGAGGATGTGCGAGACATCGGAAGAGCTGTTATCGGGCGAGAAATTCAGAACGATACTCGATCTTTTCCTGAGACATCTGCAGACAAGGAATTCCCCCCTGTTGAATATTTTCCCTGAGGGAAGTGTGGAGAGCAGCACCGTTGATGAGCTTGTGAAGACTTTTATACTTCTCGTTAAATATGAGAGCAGCGTTGTTCCGCATATAAATGAGAAGTCGGCATTTTTCTTCAGCGACCACCTGCTCCTGAATAATTTTATTGAGAACCTGTACGACTACTGGAGGCACTTTGACAGGTTCATAATCAATGATTCTGAGGGCGACCGCCTTGACAAGAGGCCATACCGCACATTTAACGAGACCATAGAACAGCTGACACATCTGATACGCAGCACATACAGGCAGATACAGGAGAATATCACAGGCAGTCATCCCAGTGTATACCGCCAGGTAAGGGCCGGCGCAGAGATAGCAGTAATATCATTGCCCAAAGACATTAAATATCCTTCAGCAAAATATCTGGTGCTCAACAAGGTACCTGTAATACGACAGGTCCTTATCTACCCTCCTCTTGTGATCCAGCAGCCGATGAATAAGAGGACCGGGGAGTTTAAGAGAACCGAAACCAACCCGATTGACCTTACTGAGCTTATTAGCGATGAATGGCTCTGTTATCCTGCAAAAGTAGGGAAGCTTCTCATAAACGTTTACTTTCACCAGGATTTCTAC
>JAKLFN010000104.1 GCA_022711195.1 Bacteroidota bacterium | reverse complement strand
CAAATAACAGAGGTGTTGCATGGGTTGATGCAAACAATGATGGTATATGCGATAATTTTGAAGCCCGCAGATCATCCGGTGTCAGAGGTAAGGGACAAGGTTATATGAGAGGCGGCCGCCAGGGTCAGAGAATGGGAATGGGTCCGTGCGGTATGGGTCAGGGACGCAGACAGGGCATGAATTATGTTGATGCCAATAAGAACGGAATTTGTGATTATTGTGAAAATCCTCCCAAAAAGTAATTTCATCATCAAGGGATTCAAAACAGATTTAAAATGTTGAAAATAAAAGCCGGAAGAATTAATCTTTAGCCGGCTTTTGTTGTTTAAATATCCTTAATTTCATCCATTCTTCATCGATTCTCGTATAATATAGCCGGGAAATAAAACCATTACTAATATGAAGCTAAAGAGAAACATAGCCGTTAGCGAGTCAGGGTTCCTCTTTGATCCCACGAACGGTGAATCATATTCACTTAATGAACAGGGACTGGAAATCCTTAGCCTGATGAAAGAGGGAAGATCGAATGCCGAAATAACGACACATATGACTGAAAACTATGATATTACTGCTGATGAGTTTGAAAAATATTATATAGATTTCATGGGATTGATGAGACAATTTAAACTTCTTGAGGATGAGCGATAAAAGAAAGCTGACTGTTGCAGTCACAGGGCTTAACAATACTGATAATCCCGGACCCGGAATTCCGGTCATAAGAGCTCTCAGGGAATCCGATGAGTTTGATGTCAGGATCATTGGCCTGGCATATGAAAACCTTGAACCGGGAATATATATGCACGACCTCGTTGATAAAACATATCGTGTCCCTTATCCTTCTGAAGGTTCAGATATCCTTGTAAACAGGTTACTTGAAATAAGCAGGATTGAAAAAATCAACGTTCTTATCCCGAATTTCGATGCTGAATTGCGTGCTTTCATGAAATCAGGAAAAAAACTTGCCGGAGCAGGCATCAGTACTTTTCTTCCCGAACTCGATATTTTTGAAGAAAGGAGCAAAAACAACCTTCCTGAATTCGGAAAAAAATATGATGTAAAGGTCCCTTCAGGTAAACCTGTTACCAACCTTGATGAACTACGGGATATCAAAGAAGAATTCGACTACCCGGTTGTCCTCAAAGGTAAATTCTATGATGCATATATAGCCAGTAATTTTGACCAGGCTTCAATGTATTTTCATAAGATTTCGGCAAAATGGGGCTTGCCGGTTATTATCCAGGAATATATAAGGGGGACCGAGGTAAATGTTGTGGCCCTCGGAGACGGTTACGGAAATACAATAGGAGCCGTTCCGATGAGAAAACTTTATATTACCGACAAAGGGAAAGCCTGGGCCGGAATAACGCTTGATGATGACAGAATGCTTGATCTTACCCACAGAATAATCAAATCTACACGCTGGAGAGGAGGTATGGAACTGGAACTCATCCGTTCGGATGATGATGAATTTTACCTGATAGAAATCAATCCACGTATTCCCGCATGGGTCTACCTGGCTGTAGGAGCCGGACAAAACCTTCCGGAAGCAATGGTAAAACTGGCCCTCGGAATGAATGTTAAACCTTTTACTGACTATAAGAAAGGGATCATTTTCGTGAGATATTCTTTCGATCTTATTACTGACATAAATGAATTTGAGAAATTATCAATATCAGGAATTCTGTAAAAATCATATTTCCAATGAAAAAGCCATTTGAAAGACCATTGATAAAAAAGATCAGGGCAGGGATGCCTTCAAAATTCGGAATGAGCGTCCAGACTGATCCTGTTACCCATATTGAAAATACATCTGTTGCAGATATAGTAAAACAGTACGGATCTCCTGTTTTTGTGATTTCCGAAAAAAGTATCCGTGAAACTTTCAGGGAAGCAAAAAGAGCCTTCGAAACAAGATATCCGAAAGTTCAGTTCGCATGGTCATATAAAACAAATTACCTCGATTCAGTCTGCAGGATATTTCACCAGGAAGGATCATGGGCCGAAGTGGTGTCGGGTTTTGAATATGAGAAAGCTGTTAAAAATAATGTCCCTGGCTCACAAATAATATTTAACGGTCCGGGGAAATCGGATGAAGAGATAATTACCGCTATCGAAAACGATTCATTCATTCATATTGATCATTTCGACGAACTCTATACGATAATCAGTCTGACAAAAAGAATCGGGAAAAAAGCAAAAGTCGCGATAAGGGTAAATATGGACACTGGCATTTATCCTATGTGGGACAGGTTCGGTTTCAACTATGAGAATGGCGAGGCCTGGGATGCCATCAACAGGATAATGATGGACGGCAATCTTGAACTTGTGGGCTTGCACACTCATATAGGAACCTATATACTTTCAACCGATGCTTACAGGATCGCAATGTCAAAGCTTGCAGATCTTGCTTACAGGACAGATAAGAAGCATAATAAAGCCGTCAAATATATTGATATCGGCGGCGGGTTTGCATCAAAAAATACACTGAAGGGAGCATATTACCAGGGCCGTGACGTAGTACCCGGATTTGATGAATATGCCGAAGCAATTACATCAGCTCTGGTTAATTCGGAAATAAATCCTTCCAAATTGCCAATGCTTATACTTGAAACAGGACGGGCACTCATCGACGAGGCAGGTTATCTGATCGGTACGGTGCTTGCAAATAAACGTCTCGCTGACGGCAGGAGATCAACAATCACAGATACCGGTGTCAATATGCTTTTCACCTCTTTCTGGTATGATCATGAACTTCATCCTGCAAAACCGACATCGGATCATCTCGAAGAAACAACAATTTACGGACCACTGTGCATGAATATCGACGTGGTACGTAATGCCATTGCTTTCCCCCTGCTGAAGAAGGGAGATAATTTTGTTATTAAAAGAGTAGGTGCTTATAACATGACCCAGTGGATGCAATTCATTACTTACAGACCTAAAATAGTTCTGATAGATCAAAAGAATAAACTTCATGTAATCCGGGAATCGGAAAACCTGCAAACAGTGGCAGGATTGGAAAACCTTCCCGATCATTTATTATAACACTTTAATGCAATCCGGAACCATAAAAGAATTTCTTAAAGGCTGTGGCACAGGAATACTCAACAGCTATTCCCAGATATTCTTTTCAGATAAGAAATTATTCTCAATAATCCTCATCCTGGTTTCATTTGCAGATATTTATGCCGGACTTGCAGGCATGTTGTCCGTTATCGTTGCAAACATCACGGCTTTATTGATGGGACTGGACAGGAAGGTGATAAAGAAAGGTATCTATGGGTACAATAGTCTACTGGTCGGTTTAAGTCTCGGAATATTTTATTCTCCCGGCCCTGTCCTCTTTGTCACTATTTTCCTCGCTTCAATCCTTACCCTTTTTATTTCCGTAAGTCTCCATGGTGTAATAGGTAAATATACATTACCATTTTTAAGCATGCCATTCGTCCTTGGAGCATGGATAATGACACTTGCAACAAGGAACATGACATTTCTTTCAATAAGCGAAAGGGGTATCTTTACAATAAATGAACTCTATACCCTGGGTGGCGATCCCTTTGTCAGGCTGTATGAATGGTGGAACAATATCGCGATTGCAAAACCACTTAAAGTTTATTTTATATCACTCGGAGCAATATTATTTCAGTATAATGTGTTGTCCGGGATAATTCTTGCCGCCGGACTATTATATGTCTCAAGGATCTCCTTCACTCTGTCACTGATGGGATTCTTTGCCGCATATTTCTTTTATGATTTCGTGGGTGCCGATATCACCGAGATCAATTACAGCTATATAGGGTTCAATTATATTCTTACCTCAATTGCCATCGGAGGATTTTTTATTATCCCTTCAATCCGCTCTTATCTCTGGTCGCTTCTTCTTATCCCGATAGTGGCTATATTATCTATAAGCCTTTACTCCCTTTTTGTAACGGCAGCTCTTCCGGTCTATGCACTTCCTTTTAATCTGATAGTTCTTTTATTCCTGTATGTTCTGAAATTCAGGATCAAACCTTCAAAAAAACTTGCAGAGGTTGTAATCCAGCAGAATTCTCCTGAAAAAAACCTGTATTCATTTGAGAATGATACCGAACGTTTCAGGTATGATATGGTATCAATGAGACTCCCTTTTTACGGGACATGGGTTGTGTCACAGGGATATGATGGTTCTATCACTCATAAAGGCTCATGGCGGCATGCCCTGGATTTTGTCATTCATAACCAGGAAGGGAAACAATTTAAGGATAAGGGCGATCTGCCGGAGGATTATTTCTGTTATAATAAACCTGTGCTTGCTCCTGCTGATGGTACCATTGAATCTGTCACCGACAATATTGAGGATAATATTATCGGCAGGCCCAATATAAGGGAAAACTGGGGTAATACAGTCATAATAAGACATAATAAGCATGTTTATTCTTCATTAAGTCACCTCCGACAGGGATCTATTACTGTCAGACAGGGTGAACGTGTCAGACAGGGCAGCGTTATTGGCAAATGCGGTAACTCGGGAAGATCACCATACCCGCATCTTCATTTCCAGATCCAGACAATGCCTTATTTAGGATCATATACCCTGCATTATCCCCTGAGCTATTTCATGGAACTTAAGGAGAATGGCTTTGAACTGAAAAATTATTCAGTACCTGAACTTAACCGGTCAGTATCCAATATACAAACGAATGAACTCCTTGCAAATGCCTTTGATCTTGTACCGGGTAAAAATTTCTGCTTTGAACTGATCAGAGACGGGAAGAAAGAGATCGACAGATGGGAAGTGGATGCAAATGAATATAACATACCTTTTATTAAATGCCTCACATCCGGGGCAATTGCTTATTTCTCTAATGACGGTAACCTGTTCATGTTCCGCCATTATGAGGGAAAGAAAAATACACTCCTGTATTTCTTTTTTCTCTCTGCTTTTAAAATCCCTCTCGGATTCTACAGGGATGTAAAGATTTCCGACCAATTCCCTTTAAATCTTGTTACGAACAGATTCTTGTTATTTCTTCAGGATTTCACGGCTCCGTTCCTGAAATTTATAGGGTCGGAATATAGCCTTAAATATGAATATATTGACAATGAACTGATGACAACCCGGATCCGTTTAGCTTCATCGTCGGTAAATTATTTTAACCGCCGGAGAACTTCGGGATATGAATTCAAAATCGAAATTGATGAAAAGGGCATTTCAGCTTTAACCGTCAATAATGAAAGAATTTCCTTAACAGCCACAGTATGCAACGAATAATAATAATTACAATAATATCAATTTTATCACTGAGTGGCTATTCCCAGATGACCATGAGTTTCAGGCAGGCCGACAGCCTGACATACGCTCTTTACAATCAGAAGGACTGGGATCAGCTTGTAAATAAGGGGAAAGAAGCTATTAAGGCGGGACATGATTATTATTACATGAGAATGAGATTGGGAATAGCTTATTATGAACAACACAATTATGCACAGGCCGTAAATCATTTTACCAAAGCGCTCGGATTCAATGCCGGTGATAATGTCGCACTTGAATATCTTTTCTATAGTTATTATTTCTCAGGAAGATATTTCCAGGCATGGACCATCGTTCAGGAAATGAATCCGGCTGACAGGGAAAGGATTTTAAAAGAGAGCCGGATTAAGAAAAATTCACTGACTATCGAATCCTTTTATCTTAAAGCCGGAACGGAAGACATTACCTCTGATCCTGCAATAAATTTCGCGAATAATGAAGGAGGCAGCCAGGTTGTTACAAAATATTTCATTAATAATGCAGTTTATCTGTCTCACCTTACCGGTAAAAGAACTTCTTATTATCATTCATTCACCAACCTTATAAAACATAACCATCTTCATTATTTCGATGGATTTCTCAGGGCTGATCTGGAAGATCAAAGAGTAATACAGAACCAATACTATGGAAGATTTAATTTTTTTACTTCTTCAGGCTGGATATTTAGTCCGTCCTTTCATATCCTCTCAGCCGGATATCCACTTCTCGCAATTTCTTATTCCGGTATGAACTATTCAACATACACCTATGATTCCAGGACCAATGGTTTTGCCGGAGGATTTGCCATAACCCGGACAGGAGGATATGCTTCTTTTTCAGCTGAAGCTGTATATTCAAACCTTAATAAATCGAAGGAATTACAGGGAACGTTCGGATTGACTTTCTATCCTGCAGGAAACAGGAATTTGTATCTGGGAGGAAGCATAACCGCAGGTTCAAATCCCGGCGCTGATTCAACGAAATTACGTCTGGTGACCGGTTTTATAGCAGGATTTTCATTAAAGAACCATGTGTGGTTTGAATTCTCGGGAGCTGTGGGGAAAATGAAAAACCATACAGAACAAAACGGGCTCATAGTTTATAATGGTATTGATTACCCTGCGGGGAAATATAATGGCAGGATCATTGTTCCTTTTTACAAGGCAGGGATCACCCTTTTTGCCGGTGCAGGTATCGGGACTTATTCCAGCGAATTCCTTCCCTTTGACGGATATAATAATTATGATCCGAATAAATTAGACTTTAAGAATTATTCAGTAACAGCAGGTTTGTCATGGAACTTCTGAGAAGAATCTTATTTACAGTACTGGTATGCTCATTTACCGGCCAGATAAATAATGCACAGGATTTCAACCTGAAAAGGGATGCTTTTCTTAAAAGCTATAATGAAGAGGAGAAAAAGCAGTATCCGGCAGCTATAAATTCATTGAAAGCGGTTTATGATGAAAAATCATATGAAATAAACCTGCGTTTAGGTTGGCTGAATTATCTGGCCGGAAACCATAATGAATCCAGAATGTATTACTCCAGGGCTGTGTCACTAATGCCCTATGCTGTTGAAGCTAAAATGGGTATTGTCTATCCTCTCGCCGCACTCGGCAATATGAATGAAGTCATTTCACAATATGAAAAGATCCTGGAGATAACCCCAAATTATTCAATAGTCCTGTACAGGCTTGGCATGATATATTATGAAAAAGGAGATTATGATAAAGCTTTAAATTATTTCGATAAAGTTGTAAATATGTGGCCTTTTGATTATGACGGACTTGTAATGTTAGGCTGGACATATTTCAGACTTAATAATCTGAGGGAAGCAAAAGTCCTTTTTCAGAAAGCATTA
>JAKLFN010000103.1 GCA_022711195.1 Bacteroidota bacterium | reverse complement strand
TATGCTCTCAAAAGACCTTGATCTTCTGCTTACAGCATTCTGAATGATCACCGGTACGAGAAAACAGCTTTCCCTCTTTTGATCTTTATTTCTGCCTTATCACCAATGTAAAAGGCACGGTTATCACTTATATGTCCTGCAGGAAAGTTGAAGAATACAGGGTAATCATATTCACGTACAATTTCTGCAATCGTTTCTTCTGCACTCATTCCCCAGGGTGTTTTACCTGCCGACATTTCGCTCATTCCTCCGGTAATGAGCGCTTTCAGACCTTTCAGCTTACCGGAGAGCTTAAGTGAATGCATCATCCTGTCGAGATGATACAGATACTCTCCCACCTCCTCGATAAACAATATCGTGCCTTCGGTGACCGGGTCGGCTGGTGTACCGATCATGCTGTACAGAAGCGACAAATTACCGCCGGTCACTATACCCTCAGCTGCCGAAGGCCTCAGAGAATCTCCTTCCCACTCTACCGGCACACAGCCCTCAAACAAGGCTGAATGCAGGGAATCAAGTGTCGCCCTGCTTTTTTCAGGATTCCTGTAATTGAGAGGCATCTCACCATGAAGGGAGACAATACCGCACCGTTCCGAGAGCCAGACATGAAGAACAGTAATATCGCTGAAGCCCACAAACCATTTTGGATTGCTCTTCAGAGGCGAAAAATCAATCTTATCGATTATCCTCAGGAAGCCATAACCTCCTCTCGCACAAAACACAGCCTTTATTCTTTTGTCTGAAGTTGCCTTCTGAAAATCATCCAGCCTCTCCCTGTCGGTTCCGGCAAAAGAACCATCCCTGTTGAGCGCATTCCTGCCGACATGCACTTTTAATCCCCAGCTCTCAAGAAAAGAGACAGCCTCGTTGATCTTTATTTCATCTATTGAAGAAGCCGGAGAAACAATTGCCACCTCATCATGAGGCTTCAGATACGGAGGGCGTATTTTAGTGGAAGGCATATAAATATATTATACGTAAATGTAATGCAATTTGTTTCCGGAAATTATGCCTTTCTGAAATGTTTAGCCCCTGTGCCCTTACGCCCCTGCGCCTCTGCGCCCCTTTACCCCTGTGCCCCTTTACCCCTGCGCCCCTGCGCCCCTGCACCTCTGCACCCCTGCACCCCTCTGCCCCTCCGTCATTTTCCCTTTTTTATTATCTTTGACGGATTTATTTTTAAGAAATGAAGAAATTTAAAAGATACCTGGTCACCTCTGCCCTTCCCTATGCAAACGGGCCTCTGCATATAGGCCACCTGGCAGGAGTATATGTACCTTCCGACATATATACCCGTTACCTGAGGCTCAGAGGCGAGGAGGTAATTTCAATTTGCGGCTCCGACGAGCATGGCGTACCGATAACGCTTAAAGCACGCAATGAAGGCGTCACACCCCAGGAAATTGTAGACAGGTATCATAAAATTAATAAGAAAGCATTTGAGGATTTCGGGATCGCTTTCGACATATACTCAAGAACTTCCGGTAAGGTACATTATGAAACAGCATCAGAGTTCTTCCTGAAGCTTTACAATAATGGAGAATTCATTGAGAAGACCACAGAACAATATTATGACGAAGAGGCTGCATGCTTCCTGGCCGACCGTTATATCATGGGAACCTGTCCTCATTGCGGAAACGAGAATGCTTATGGCGACCAGTGTGAGAAATGCGGAACATCGCTGAGCCCTTCAGATCTTATTAACCCGCATTCCACAGTCAGTGGCAGCAAGCCTGTGCTGAAAGAAACAAGGCACTGGTATCTGCCTCTCGATAAGTATGAACCATGGCTGCGGAAATGGATCCTCGACGAACATAAGGAGTGGAAACCTAATGTATATGGCCAGTGTAAATCGTGGCTCGACCAGGGTCTCCAGCCAAGGGCTGTGAGCCGTGATCTCGACTGGGGCGTCCCTGTACCGGTGAAAAACGCCGCAGGCAAAGTGCTGTATGTCTGGTTTGATGCTCCGATAGGCTATATCTCTGCCACAAAGGAACTGACTCCGCAATGGGAAAAGTACTGGAAGGACCCCGAAACAAAAATGGTGCATTTTATAGGAAAAGATAATATTGTCTTCCACTGCATAATATTTCCTTCAATGCTGAAGGCAGAAGGAAGTTACATTCTTCCCGACAATGTCCCGGCTAATGAATTCCTGAATCTGGAGAGCGACAAGATCTCGACTTCGAGGAATTGGGCTGTATGGCTTCATGAATACCTCGACGATTTTCCGGGGAAGCAGGATGTTCTCAGGTATTCCCTCTGTGCCAGCGCTCCTGAGACCAAGGATAATGATTTCACGTGGAAAGAGTTCCAGGCGCGAAATAACAGCGAACTGGTGGCTATCCTCGGTAATTTTGTCAACAGGACGCTTGTCCTTACAAATAACTATTATGAAGGCAGGGTGCCGGAAAGAGGTGTAACCAATGATAATGATAATTCTGTACTGAGCGAGATTATCTCGATAAAAACCAGGGTTGAAGAGAATATAGAAACATATCATTTCAGGGAGGCTCTCAGGGAAGCCATGAACCTGGCACGTCTGGGCAATAAATATCTTGCCGACGCAGAGCCCTGGAAAGTGATAAAAAGCGATCCTGAAAGGGTGAAAACAATAATGAATATATCCCTTCAGATTTCGGCTGCTCTTACAATTATTCTCGAACCCTTTCTTCCTTTTTCAATGGAGCGGCTTCGCGGGATGATCAATCTTGAAAAACCGGTGTGGGACAAGGCAGGAGAGAGTGACATCCTGAATGCAGGACACCGGGTAAACAAGGCGGAGCTTCTTTTTGAAAAGATTGAA
This sequence comes from Bacteroidota bacterium, assembly GCA_022711195.1. The sequence continues at coordinate 4,335 of JAKLFN010000103.1, read as the reverse complement.
GATGATGCCATAAACCGGCAGGTTGAGAAGCTCTCGTCGTCGAAAAAAGCAAATGAGTCAGCTTCAGCAACAGCCAGGCCTTCAAAAAATCCTGTCACTTTCGACGATTTCAGCAGGATCGATATAAGAACTGCAACTATTCTTGAGGCTGAGAAAGTTCCCAAAACAACGAAACTCCTGAAGCTTAAAATAGATACAGGTATTGATGTGAGGACAATAGTTTCGGGCATAGCAGAATATTATGATCCGAAGGAGATCATCGGGAAGCAGATATCGATCGTTGCCAACCTTGAACCGAGGAAAATAAAAGGTATCGAATCGAAGGGTATGATACTGATGGCCGAGGATAATGACGGGAAGCTCGTGATGGTGGCTCCGGCTGAAAAAGTCAGCAACGGAAGCATGATTAAATAGAGGTCATAGTTTTTTCACCCAGGAGCCGGGGAATTTGTCTGCTATGCTGTCTCTTTTATTTTCGGCACAGCTTATGTCGGGGCATTTGGCAGCGCTGACCCTGAAAAATCCGTTTGGCCCTTCAATGATCTCAGGAATATATCCTTGTTTCTCAAGCGTTGATGCCTGTGTCTCCGCATTCTCCCGTATTCTGAAGCTCCCGGTAATTATACAGTAAGAGTATGTGGTTTCAGGCGCTGCAGGAGCAATTTCCACGACAGGTGCCTGTGTGGTGTTCTCTGCCGGAAGGGTTGAATCTTCAGTACGGCTGTTATCGACAGCTTCCCTGTTATGCTCAAATTCGGCATTTGCAAGAGGGTTCAGGCTCGTGGTATCAACCTTTGTTTTAAAGAGATTTGTTTTCAGAGGCACCGTCACCATCAGTCCGAGCAGGGGAACTATAACTGCGGCACGCCAGAGTATCTTTTTCATCGATGAACTACGGGCAGGCTCCTTGTCGGCATGTACCGTGAGGCGTCTTCTGACATCATACCCTTCAAGAGGGGCAAACCTGAATGACTCAAGCCCATAGGAATCAAGATGATAGTTGACGCTTCTGTCGGGTTCAAACTGGACATTCCCCTCCTGGTTATTTATGAAGCTACCTATATTATCAAACACAACTTTTTCTCCCTTTTCCAGCCTTGTGCGAACCGTTGCAGCAAACTCTTCGACAAGATTCCTTGCATCGCCATAGCTTATACCTGCATGTGCTGATACTCTTCCGGTAAGCAGCCCGTCGTTATGACTGAGATTCCTGTTGAAGGAGATCAACTTTACGGGAGGATAAAATGTGGAGGTGCTTTTATCGATACGGGCAGGAGTATAATTACCAATAAAACCGCCAAAGCCCGGCAGGATGACACAGTCGTGGCTGAAAAGCAGTTCCCGTATAAAAGCGGTAATATCCATGAGAATAATTTCTACATACAAAAATAGGAAAAAACATGAATAGTTAAAATAATTATCTTCGTAGTTCCAATAAAGTTACTGCTGATGAGAAATATTCAGATGGTCGATCTTAATGCCCAGTATCAGAAACTGGGCGCAGAAATCGACGCCGCAATTAAGTCAGTGTTAAACTCCGCAGCCTTCATAAAAGGTCCTGAAGTTAAATTATTTGAAGAAAAACTTCAGGAGTACCTTAACTGCAGGCACGTGATTTCATGTGCCAACGGGACAGATGCCCTGCAGATAGCCATGATGGCCCTGGGGCTTAAGCCGGGTGATGAGGTTATTACCACAAATTTTACATTTATTGCCACCGTGGAAGTTGTTTCACTCCTCGGGCTCAAACCGGTTCTTGTTGATCCTGAACCTGATACATTTAATATTTCTGCCGATGCCATCAGGAAAGCGATCACCCCGCAGACAAAAGCAATAGTTCCGGTTCATCTCTTCGGACAATGTGCCGGTATGGATGAAATAATGAAAATAGCCCGGGAAAACTATCTTTTCGTTATTGAAGATACAGCACAGGCTACAGGTGCGGAATATACCTTTAAAGACGGTACCAGGAAAAAAGCAGGGACGATAGGCACCATAGGCACCACCTCCTTCTTCCCGTCAAAGAACCTGGGATGTTATGGCGATGGAGGTGCATTGTTCACCAATGATGACAACATCGCTCTCAGGCTTCGCAGCATAGCAAATCATGGCATGAAGGAGAGGTACCATTATGCCGAGACCGGTGTTAACTCACGCCTCGATACACTCCAGGCTGCCATTCTGCTTGTAAAACTTAAGCATCTTGATAATTTCAACGGGCTGAGAAAAAAAGCTGCAGATTTTTATGACAATTCATTCAAAGGGATCGGCGGTATAGTATTGCCCAAAAGATCTCCGGCATCAACACATATCTTTCACCAGTACACAATAAGGGTTACTGACGGACGAAGGGACGACCTCAGGAAGCATCTCGGAACGATGAATATCCCTTCAATGATTTATTATCCCGGCCCGCTCCATACACAGGAGGCCTACCGGGGCCTGGGTTACAAGGTTAATGATTTCCCCGTAACCTCGCGCCTCTGCAACGAAGTGCTTTCACTTCCTATGTGTCCCGACCTGGACCAGGATCAGCTCGATTATATTGCTGAGGGCGTAAAGATGTTTTTCGAAAAATAGATAAGATGGAAAAAGAATATTTTGCACACGAAACAGCTGTGATAGATGATGGCTGCATAATTGGAAAGGGAACAAAAATATGGCACTTCAGTCATATCATGGGTGGTGCCGAAATCGGAGAAAGATGTAATATCGGCCAGAATGTTGTTGTCCTGCCAGGGGTAAAGCTCGGGAAAAATGTAAAGGTCCAGAATAATGTTTCAGTATATACAGGAGTGATCTGCGACGACGATGTCTTCCTGGGGCCGTCGATGGTTTTTACCAATGTCATCAACCCGCGCAGCCAGATCATCAGGAAGGATGATTATAAGACCACTATCGTGGAAAAAGGAGCAACAATCGGAGCAAACGCCACTATAGTATGCGGAAACATTATCGGGAGATATGCCTTTATCGGGGCCGGCGCCGTTGTCACCAAAGATGTAAAACCTTATGCACTGGTTGTAGGAAATCCCGCCAGGCAAACCGGATGGATGAGTGAATACGGTCATAAGCTCATTTTCGATAAAAAAGGATATGCCGTATGCCCTGAAAGCGGAGACAGATACAGGCTTGAGAATGGTTCCGTAACAAAGATTAATTAGTATTTTTACGCTTCCATAAAATTGATATAATGGAAAATTCTCCTAAGAATTTCGGTTTGATAGGTGTGGCAGGATATATAGCCGTCCGCCATCTGAAAGCAATAAAGGATACCGGCAACAACCTGCTGGCCAGCCTCGACAGATTCGACAGTGTGGGGCTGATCGACAGCTATTTCCCAAAAAGTGATTTTTTTGTTGAATTTGAAAGGTTCGACAGGCACTTCGACAAGCTGAAAAGGACTGGCACCAAAATCGACTATGTAAGCATCTGCTCACCTAATTATCTTCACGATTCACATATCAGGTTTGCACTGCGGCATCAGGCTGATGCAATATGTGAGAAACCCATTGTTCTTAATCCCTGGAATATTGATGCCCTGCAGGAAATTGAAAACGAAACAGAGAAAAAAATATATACTGTCCTCCAGACCAGGCTTCATCCGAAGATCATTGAGCTGAAAAACAGGATCAGCAACGGGCCAAAAAACAAAATATATGACATCGACCTGACATATATTACCAGCCGCGGAAACTGGTATTTTATCTCATGGAAAGGTGATATTCAGAAATCAGGAGGTGTGGCCACAAACATCGGGATCCACTTCTTCGATATGCTCAGCTGGATCTTCGGAACTTCAAAAAAGAATATTGTACACCTTTCGCAGCATAACAAATCGGCCGGTTATCTCGAGCTGGAGAATGCAAGGGTACGCTGGTTCCTGAGCCTCGACTCTGATGATCTTCCTGCTGAAAATAAAAAGAGCGGACAACGTACTTTCAGATCCATAAAAATTGACAATGAAGAGATTGAATTCAGTGAAGGATTCACTGAGCTTCATACACTTACATATAAAGAAATACTGAATGGCAGGGGCTTCGGCCTTAACGATGCCCGATCATCAGTCGATATAGCATATACAATCAGAAATGCCAGGCCGGAAGGATTGACCGGCGATTATCACCCTTTCTTAAAAAATATCAGGAATGTATAACGAACTTAAAAAAAGGAAAACAAAGCTTTCATTGATAGGACTTGGATATGTAGGCCTTCCTATTGCCCTTGAATTTGCAAAAAAGATAAAGGTGATAGGATTTGATATAAAGCCCGAAAGGATCAGTCTCATGAAGAAAAGAAAAGATCCCAGCAATGAACTTCCGCCTGAGGCTTTTG
>JAKLFN010000102.1 GCA_022711195.1 Bacteroidota bacterium | reverse complement strand
AGAGTGTAATATTGTTACTGTAGAACGATATCGCATTATGAAAGACAGAAACGAAATATTGTCCGAGCAGGGGATTCTGGAAGCCTGATGTTCTCACGGCAATAATCCTGTTTTCCCTGATTCCCCTGACAGCCGATGTTCGTACGACCGATTCGGAAATGAACCTGGCATGTTCGTTCATTTCCTTGTTCCTGATTTCCGTAATACTGTCGCTGACACCTGAGTTATATGAAAGTTTAAGGTTGAGAATGGTTTTCAGATAACACTCGTAAGAATATTTGTCGTATCGCTCAAAGTCATTATTTTCCTTATTCTTAAGCACATTTCTCATTATCCTTACGGCCGGGTTCATTGCCGGTGTAATTCTCACCTCACCTATTGTCAGTGTGTCGGTTTTAAGCTCAATTACCATCCCTGTGAGCTTCATCCCGGGCTTTATCATCACCCTGGCGGCCTGGTAGCCGACACAGGAAACCTGCAGACTTTCGATTTTCGTGTCAGGGATGATAAATTTTCCGTGTGCATCGGAGATCACCCCGCGCAGCACCGATTCCTTCCTGTAGGTTACAGAAGCAAAGGCAACTGGTATCCTGCTTTCCTTGTCAACGATAACCCCGTTGATTACAGACTGGGCAGATGCAGCTGCTAATGGAATAATAATTAATATGATACTATTGAGGCAGCGTATAAAGTTTTTCAGAACAGAGGGTATTATTGCAGTGACACATTTATATTATCTACTCAGAGGGCTTCGGCTGTACATAAAGAACATCCTCCTTCATCTGTACAACCTTCTGCTTCCTGTTGGCAAGTACCACTCCGAGGATGATCAGCATTGCCAGTATGAAGAAGAAAATGAAGGGCGGACTTTTAATCAACTCAATTACAAAACTGTTCCTTTTCATTCCGGACCTACTTATTAACTGAGTATTAACGATATAAATTTATTAAACTGAAAGATACAAAACAAATTTTTTGTTATAGTTTTATGTGATTGTTGATCAGAAACAGCGATTCAATAAAATTTTTATATGAAACCATACCTTCTTTCCCGGACAAACTGGCAAACTGTCAGGGACCTTTCGCCTGAGCTCGCGCTTCTTCCATGGGGAGCTACAGAGGCGCATAACTTGCATCTTCCATATACTACTGATGTTATCGAGACGGAAAAGATAGCAGCAGAATCGGCCCGCAAGGCATGGGAGAAGAAGTGCAGGGTGCTTGTTCTTCCGGCAGTTCCATTTGGGGTGAACACAGGACAGCTGGATATAAGGGGAACAATCAATATCAATCCTTCAACCCAGTTTGCAATTCTCAAAGACATCGCAGGTGATCTTTACAGGCAGGGGATCTATAAGCTGCTGATCGTCAACGGTCATGGGGGGAACGATTTTAAACAGATGATCAGGGAAACCGGGGCACTTTTTCCGGAGATGTTCATCTGTACCTGCAACTGGTTCCAGGCTGTCGACGGAAAAGATTATTTTGAAAGGGGGGGCGGTCACGCCGATGAGATGGAGACCAGCCTGATGCTATACCTTGCTCCTGAGCTGGTTCTTCCGATGAGTGAGGCAGGCAAGGGAAAGGCTAAGAAGTTCAGGATTGAAGGACTGAATGAGAAATGGGCCTGGGCAGAAAGGAAATGGACAGAGGTGACAGCCGATACCGGGATAGGAGATCCTTCGCTGGCGACAAAGGAGAAGGGTGAGAAATACTTTAATGCTGTGACAGATAAGCTTTGCGAGCTGATTGTCGGCATCTCAGAAGCCGATATCAGGGATCTTTATGTACAGGCCTGAAAAAGCTGAAGTTAACACCCCCGTAATTACGATGCTCGAAAAACTGCTTATGACCTGAGAAATTCATTGTGCGGGGATGTTCAAGAATGAAAAATCCGTCATCGCTGATGACACCCGATCCGGTAACAAGATCAGGAATATCTTTCAGCCATGAGATGTCGTAGGGAGGATCGGCAAATACAATATCATATTTTTGTTTACAGGTTCTCAGGTATGCTTTTACATCGATATGGATGGTTTTGATCCCCTGAATGTCGATATCCTTTATTATACGTCTGATGCCTGCAATATGTTTCAAATCTTTTTCTACCAGGTGTACTTCCCGGGCTCCGCGGGAGGCGAATTCATAGCTCATACTGCCTGTTCCTGAGAAGAGGTCGAGGACGCTAACCTCTTCAAAGTTAACCCTGTTGCTGAGAATGTTAAAGAGGCCTTCACGTGCAAAATCGGTTGTAGGCCGGGCAGAGAAACCTGACGGCGGCGAAATACGCCTTCCTTTATATATACCACCTATTATCCGCAACTTGCTACACTGAAAAGGTTGATATACCTGTGCAGTTCAACCTCATTGAACACATAACTGAAAGTAAAATTTCCCGAAGGGTTTACGAACTCAAGGTTTTTCAGATACATCGAAAATCCCGACCACAGATCATCATGTCTCGATGTGAGCCCGCTGAAATGAAGATGCTCACTATGGCTTATATCCATGGTCTTGAAAGTATTAAGCACATAATAAAGAATGTCAGAAATATTCCTGAAGGTGAAGGTATTGCTGAACCTGAGCAATCCCTTATCGTACACCAGTAGATTGAAGAACTCCTTCTCGAGATGAACATGTACATAATGACCCTGGACACTTTTGCTCTGATGCGATAACAGGTTCAGGAGCGGCTTTGTATGATGGAAAGGGAATGCAGCCGGCCAGAAATGCATGGGTATTTCGTATAATTCCCTGTTCACGGCAAATATAGTATATGCATCAGGATCAGTGAGCCTGTTGGCAGCAATAATGTCGTTGGCGGCTACCGTGTGATTGTATGTAAAATAATCGTCCTTCTTCCCGGGATCAAAGAGGGGAGAAGGTACCAGCGTAAACTTTTGAGTTGGAAGAACAATATTCACTTTTCTGAACCTGCGGACCAGGAAATCATCCCTGGTGATCATCTCCCTTATGGCATCAGCGGTGAGCATTTTATTATCATCGGGTTCTGCAGAACGTATGAGTATGTACTTGTTCCTGATAGTGTCGAGAATGCAGAAAGCCAGGCCTGAAGTACTTATCTGGACAGAGAGGTCATAGTTCTCAGTCGAATTTATATCGAGGGTCTCATCAAACAGTTCCAGGAAAGGCATCAGGTAAAACAATTTGTAAACAAATATAGCAATATGTTATAAACTCACACCTGGCTGAAAGTTAGTTTATGTACCTTGCGTTATAACTTGTTTAAATGAGAGATACCATTATATATAATAACCTGTGCAAGAATCTTGGCAATGTTCCAACTGATGATCAATCAGAGGCTTTGAGGAAGATTGCTGCTTATATCTGTGACGATACCAATGATATTATATTCCTTCTTACAGGATATGCAGGTACGGGTAAGACAAGTGTCATCAGCTCAGTAGTAAAAACCCTCGATTTGCTGAGGATGAGGTCGGTGCTTCTCGCGCCCACAGGGAGAGCAGCTAAGGTACTGGGCTCATATTCAGGCCACCAGGCGTTTACAGTTCATAAGAAAATATACCGTCAGAAATCGTCAAAGGACGGAATGGGGTCATTCCTGCTCGATAAGAACAAGACAAAGGAGACATATTTTATTGTCGACGAGGCATCGATGATCTCGAACATATCATCCGATCAATCGATCTTCGGCAGCGGTAAGCTTCTCGACGACCTGATAGAGTATGTCTATTCAGGGACAGACTGTAAGCTTATCCTGGTGGGCGACTCGGCACAGCTGCCTCCTGTAGGTTCTACACTAAGCCCTGCCCTCGATCCGGAAGCCCTGGCCGGATATGGATTCGGCCTGGTGACGGCACACCTGAAGCAGGTTGTGCGGCAGAGTGAAACGTCGGGAGTGCTGATGAATGCAACAAGTGTAAGGCTCCAGATCGCTGATGAAAGCCTGGTACACCCGTCGATAGACTGTGAAAACTTCAGAGATGTGATCAGGCTCAGCGGCGAGGAGCTGATCGATGAAATATCGACGTCGTACGGAACCTGCGGACTCGAAGGCACAATAATACTGGTGAATTCAAACAAACAGGCAAACCGTTATAATCAGGGAATACGCAACCGTATATTCTTCAGAGAAGAGGAGATAAGCCCGGGCGACATGGTCATGGTGGTCAAGAACAATTATTTTCTTGTTGAAGATGATGAAGAAGGCCCAGGATTCATTGCCAACGGCGATATTGCTGAGGTGAAGAAAATAAGGAAATACGAGGAGAGGTACGGCTTTAAATTTGCCGAGATGACACTCTGGTTCCCCGATTATAATTTTGAGATTGAATCAAAGGTGCTGATGGATGTACTTTCGATGGATACACCGGCGCTGCCTGCCGAAAAGAACAGGGAGCTCTTTAAGAACGTTCTTGATGATTACCTCGATATAGGTGTACGGAAGAAACAATATGATGCTGTTAAAAATGATCCATATTTCAATGCCCTGCAGATAAAGTTCGCCTATGCTGTAACATGTCACAAAGCACAGGGAGGCCAGTGGGAGAGGGTATTCATCGACCAGGGAATGTTCAACAGGAACGAGATTACCATCGATTATCTGAGGTGGTTCTATACCGCGCTTACCAGGTCGACAGACAGGGTTTACCTGGTAAATTTCAATGAGGAGTGGTTTATATAATGGCGCAGCGGCACAACGGCGCAACGGCGCAACGGTACAACGGTACAATGGGGTGAAGGTATAAAGAGTTTTTAACTCCCCTCCCTGGAGGGGGTGGGGGTGGGTTTCCAGAAAGGAGGTCACCAGATGAAAGGGATAAGCCTGTACCTGGTTTTCCTGCAGTATTCCTTATAACCTTCAAGATTTTCAGAGAGTACCTTTTCTTCGTTAAGTATCCTGAAAACAAGTGAGACAGGAAGCAGGGCCATAGGTATCAATCCCCAATATGAGCCTAGAGCCAGCGGAGTAGGCAGATACATCACCAACACTCCGATATACATAGGGTGTCTCACAATACTATATAATCCGGTTGTGATAACTTTTTGCTCCTTTTCGGTCTCAACTATCCGGGAGGCATAACTATTCTGCCTGAAGACATTGAAAATTATCAGGTAACCGCCGAGTATAATCATGTTTGTAAGGATTATTATCTCCACGGGCACGTCCGACCAGCCGAATCTTTTGTCGAGTCCGGGGAGGGTAAAGGCTGAAATAAAAACCAGCAGGTTAATCCATTGAATAAGTTTTTGTTCTTTTTCCTTTTCTGCCACCCTGGTTCTTCTCTCCAGGAAACGGGGATCATTTTTCAGGAAGAACCTTAAAACAAACAGCATGGGGATCAGAATAACCCCGAAGTAGGCATATACCTGACAGTAATTGAACGTCCCTGCGGGAAGAAGTGTAAATAATGCAATGAAAAGAGGGACAAAGGAGAAGCGGATGATCATTTTTTTTACCAGGTCTCTTTTCTCCTCAGGTGTCATTTTGCTGATTGTTTCCATGATAACTTTAAATGAAATATTTGATGTAAATCACAGTAGCATACTGTTTTTTATTTATTTACTATTTAAATTTTTTACTTTCAGGAAGTATATATTGTCTCTTGCAAGAAGCTCCCTGTTTACTTTTCTTATTTCGAATCCGGCTTCATTTGACTCACTGGTTAGTTTTTCAAGCGATGTGACTTCTCTTCCACTCTCACCAGACCTTTCAGGATCATGTTCAACTATTACAAGAACACCATCTTTTTTCAGACAGGGAATAGTATTCTTCATCATGATGACAGGCTTTTCAAGGTGATGGTAGGTCAGGAGCATAAAAGCAATATCCACCTCGCCGGAAGGAAGCAAAGGACTATCAACTGTTCCCACTACAGTTGTAACATTTAACATGTTATTCCTTATACATCTTTCTTTCAGATAATTAAGAGCAGTTTCGTCGATTTCATTTGCAAAAACTCTTCCATTTTCCCCAACTCTGATTGAGAAGAAGACTGTCAATCGGCCCTTTCCTGCGCCAATATCAGCAATAGTCATGCCTTCTTTCAGGCCAATTTCATCCATAAGCTTTTCAGGCTGGTGCTGATTGTTAGCCCATGTCTCTGAAGGTTCGACAGGAACAATTTTATCCTGGGATAGAAGAAATGATGGAGCAAGGATTGAAATGAAGAAAAAAAGCAGTGTAAACCTGGTCATTGCAGTATTTTTTAATAAAATGCCCACTACACGAATTTAGACTATTAGCGGGAAAATGAAAAATGCTGCTGTACGATCTGCCAGCGGCCTTCACGTTTTTCCATAACACCTGTCCACCGGGTGTTTTCCCAGTTTGCGGGTTCTCCTTTCCATTCGTTTATATCATCGAGTATGCAAAACCACCACGCTGCCTCACCTGATTGTGAGATGTTTATTCTGAGGTCCCGGATCTCGTACCTGATCGCTTTGAAGTCGGGACTCATCCAGAACTCCTCGGCTTTTCTGAATTCATTGAATCCTTTTACGACACGGTCACCAGGATGAACCTCGAGAAAGGAGGAATCGTTCGCTATAATATTGTACAGATAAGCCAGGTTTTTATCTTTTGCCCAGCCTATACTTCCGTTAATTGTCTTTTCGATAAGAAGCTTTTCCTTCTCAATGTCAAAATCTCTCTTTGATGATGAACAACCTGTAATAATTGTCAGGATAAAAAAAAAGGAAATTTTATTCATGGCATTAAATGTTTTAGAACCAGGAATAAAATTCTAAAAAAGATGATTTTATAGAAAGACCAATTGACAATTTGTAAGGTTGAGCCTACAATTGTCCTCTTCCTGCATCCTGCCGTCCGACGCCTCACTCCTCACTCCTCACTCCTCACGCCTTTATTTTATTCTCCAATAATTTTGACGAGCACCCGTTTACGCCGTTTGCCGTCGAATTCGCCATAAAATATCTGTTCCCAGGGACCGAAATCCATCTGGCCATTGGTAACAGCTACAACGGTTTCCCGTCCCATGATGGTACGTTTGATATGTGCATCGGCATTATCCTCGAAACCATTGTGTTTATACTGGCTGTATGGTTTCTCGGGAGCAAGCTTCTCGAGCCATACTTCAAAATCGTGATGAAGGCCTGATTCATCATCATTAATAAAAACCGACGCACTGATGTGCATGGCATTTATAAGGATCAATCCTTCTTTTATACCTGAATCCCGAAGACATCTCTCAACCTGATCCGTAATATTTACGAATGCTCTTCGGGTAGGTATTTCAAACCAAAGTTCTT
>JAKLFN010000101.1 GCA_022711195.1 Bacteroidota bacterium | reverse complement strand
CTGCGAACCGAGACCACAAACCGTATCCAGAAAGGGATGGAGATCCTCGAATTAAGGCTCAGGGAACTGGGAGTGGCTACAAATGCCGAAGTGGTGAGAAAACTTATGCTTGCCTATGATGTTCCTAATAAAGATGAGCTTTATTCCGGTATTGAACTGGGAATAATCAAGCTCGACAATCTGAAAAAAATTGTCAGGAAAACACCGGGAAAGAACGTAATAAAATACTGGGAACTAAAGCTGATCGGTGGTTCGCGGAAAGAACCCAGGGAGGTTAAGGAACAAAGCGGAAGTATAGACAGGAATGCGCCTTTCCTTCTGAGAGAGAATGTCGAAAACGCCGAACAATCTTATGAGATTGCTGAATGCTGCAAACCGATCCCGGGTGACGAAGTCGTTGGTTATAAATCGCCTGATGGGCAGATTGTAATACATAAACCCAAATGTCCTTCTGCAATAAGGCTGATGTCGAATGAAGGAAACAGGATCATTGCAGTAAAATGGGCAATTCATAAGCTCGTCTCTTTCATTGCCCGTATTCAGATGAACGGAATCGACCGGATTGGCCTTGTAAATGAGATAACCAATATTATATCTTCTGAGCTTAAGGTGAATATGACAAACATAAATATTTCTGTTCAGAACGGGATCTTTGAAGGGACTATTGATATTTATGTACATCACACCAAGGACCTTAACAATCTGATACTCAAGATATCAAACATTAAAGGCATCGAAAACGTCAAGAGAGTGGAAGACTTTTCGAAATAATCAATTCATATATGTCACTTTCCGGTATTTATTTCAAAAAAGAAATAAATTTGTCATTATTTTAAATTAGTCCAGATATGATTAACGTTGATACAAGAACCACGGTAAAGAAAATTTTTACCGAATATCTCGAGAAAAAGGGACACAGGAAGACACCTGAGAGGTTTGCCATTCTGGATGAGATATATTCGCGGCCGGGTCATTTTGATATTGAATCTCTTTATATTTTCATGAAAAACAAGAACTACCGGGTCAGCAGGGCTACATTATATAATACAATAGAGCTGCTGCTCGACTGCAACCTTGTTGTGAAACACCAGTTCGGCAAAAATATTGCACAATTTGAGAAAGCTTACCAGTGCAGCCAGCACGATCACCTTGTCGATCTGGAATCAGGAAATGTGATAGAGTTTTGCGACCCCAGGATAAATGAAATAATAAGGACTGCCTGTGAGCTGAACAATTTCACTCCCATGTACCACTCCTTATATATTTACGGTAATCAGAAAGAGGCAAGGAAGAAGGATAAATAACTATCTTTTTCAGAATGCATAGCCGAAGCTGAATCCAAAAGGTATGCTTACCGTAAACTTATCAGTCAGCTCAAGATCCTCAAAGAAATTATCTGTCCCTTCGCTGGAGAAATCGTATGATTTGTTCTTAATACCTATTCCGGTAAAGATATCGAGTGCAAAACCTCCTTTTGTGATTAACTGATATCCCAGGGCCACATGAGCCTGAAGTTTTGATGCACCGATATAATTATCATGTATCTTACTGTTCATAACCCTGGCGCTCGCAAATGAAAAATGGGGTCCTACATAGAAACCATTTGGTGCAGGATCACCGGTCAGGAAAAATTTATACCAGGCCTGTACCCTGAATCCCCGTGAAACAATTGATGTATCACTGTCAAGATCGCCCAGCGCACTGATGAGAGGGCTGCTGCCCAGGAATGCGCCACTTACCTGAACAGATTGCTTTTCAAAAGTCCGGGCTTCAAAGTTCAGTTTGTATTCCGAAGTAAGTGGGACAATCCAGGCAAAGTAGAGTGGACCTCCCAGTGCATTCAATGGATTAGTTTTGATGTTAAATTTAAAATCCTTAGCCGATGATGCATCCTGTCCATTGGTTTGAAGACCGAATACGGACAATAGAAATGCAAAAAAAACAATACCTGCTATCTTTTTCATATCTGTTTTGTATTGATGAGTTCTCCGACAATAAAATTATGCATAATCATTTATATAACAAAAGAGTAGACTGATTATTGCGTTTTTATCTGTAATAATCACCTGTTATTAAAAGAATTATGGCATTTATTAACAATCGCGCGGTTATAATTTCTCAGTTTAATTTATTTTGTAACTTGTTGTCTGTTTTTCAGAAAGTAGATATCCTATAACATGAACATAGACATATTGTTAGGTTTGCAGTGGGGCGATGAGGGTAAAGGGAAGATCGTGGATGCCATTAGTCCGGATTATGATATTATTGCCCGTTTCCAGGGAGGGCCCAATGCAGGTCATTCACTCGAATTCAACGGTGTAAAGCATGTCCTTCACCTGATACCTTCAGGGGTCTTTCACTCCGACAAACTAAATATCATTGGAAACGGTGTGGTAATTGATCCTGCAGTATTTAAAAAGGAGATAGAATCACTGGGGCCCCCCGTTGAGGAACTGGTAAAACGGCTTATCATTTCATCGAGGGCTAACCTTATTCTCCCGGGCCACCGGATACTCGATGCAGCTTATGAAGAGAGCGCTGGAAAGGGAAAGATAGGATCCACCCTCAAGGGAATAGGTCCGGCCTACACCGATAAAGCCGCCCGCAAAGGATTACGCGCAGGTGAGATTCTTGCAGCAAACTTCAGGGAGATGTATGATACACATCTTAAGGACCACCTTAAAATTCTGAAGAATTATGATCATTCCTTCGACCTGAATGATTATGAAGCAGGATGGTTTGAGGGTATTGAACTGATGAAAAAATTCAGGATCATTAATACTGAATATCTTGTTAACGAGCTCTCTGCCAAAGGCAAGAAACTGCTTGCAGAAGGTGCGCAGGGAACAATGCTTGATGTAGATTTCGGATCGTACCCATTTGTGACGTCATCGAATACGATAAGCGCGGGGGCATGCACCGGCCTCGGTATATCTCCTAAAAGAATCGGAGATGTTTTTGGGATATTCAAAGCATATTGTACGAGGGTGGGCAGCGGGCCTTTCCCTACCGAGCTTTATGATAATACCGGAAATATTCTCAGGGAAAAAGGACATGAATTCGGAGCCACCACCGGACGTCCCCGAAGGTGCGGGTGGCTCGATATCCCGGCACTGCGCTACGCAATAATGGTGAATGGAGTTACTAAGCTGCTCATGACGAAAAGCGACGTAATGTCTGATTTCAATACTGTCCGTGTTTGTACTTCATACACTATTAACGGAAAAGAGTGTCATGAAATACCGTTCGACAATACGCCGGTAGAACCTGTATATACCGATTTGCCCGGATGGAATGGCAATATCTCAGGAATCAGGGATTATGATCAATTGCCTGAGACGCTTAAGAAGTATATCAGTTTCATTGAAGATCAGACTGGTGTACCGGTTACACTTGTATCTGTCGGACCCGATCGTGAAGAGACTATAATTCGATAAGCTATTTCTTTTTATATATCCAGGCGTCGACCTGAACTGATTCCTGTATCTGGTTCAGCCGGCTGGCAGCTTTTCCCAGGGTCTCGTATGATTCGGCGACGACAAGTTCAAACCTTCCTCCTTCCATCTGAACGATTTTGGGATCAAAGCCTCTGGTACGGTACTCCTGTTCCCATGCCCTTGCGTATTCGGGAGTAATGAAACTGCCCACAACAATATTGTACTTTGATGCCTGCGCCAGACGTGCTTCCTCAGCAAGCCTTATCGAATCCTGCCTGGCCGTTTCCAGTGCACGAATCTTTTCCTGAATAACTTTCAGGGAATCAGCTATTTTCTGCTTTTTCTGCTCTTCAAGCTGTGCGGCAAGCTCAGCAGCTTTCTTTTTTCCGAAAATCTTCTTCTCCCCTTTGAATAATTTACACGACGGCAGGGCTGTCAGAAGAACGATCAGCAATATCGAAATTAAATTTTTCATATATTCATATATTGGTTTAATCTGGTTCACCTTTGAGATCAAACAGGGCTAATAATCAAAGTTACAAAAAAACAGAGTCTGAACCAAATCACATTTAAAGAAGTGCCTGGAGAGTATATAATGCAGATTTCGTATATTAGGCACTTAAATCAAAAACGGGGCTATGAAATCTATCATCCAATTCTTTGAAGAGAGTGTTGAAAAATTCAGCAGCAACATCTACCTGTGGGAAAAACCAGGCGATAAATATGAAGGAACAACGTATGGAGAAGCAAAGAAACAGGTATATGAATTTGCGGCAGGATTGATGTGCCTTGGCATAAAGAAGGGCGACAGGCTCAGCCTTATCTCTGAGGGACGCAACAGCTGGGTAATCGGTGAACTGGGCATTATGTTTGCCGGAGCAATAAATGTTCCATTGTCAATAAGACTAACACCCGAGGAAGTAAAGTTCAGGATTAATCATTCGGAATCAAGAATGGTACTTGCATCATCGGCACAGGTGGGGAAAGTAAGAGAAGTTCTGAAAGAATGTAAGACCATTGAGAAGATAATTCATTTCGACACCCAGGAGGAATATGCCGGAGGGGAGATTCACTTCAATGAAGTCAGAAAAACGGGCAGGGAATGGCTCGAGGTTCCCGCCAACATGGCAGCATTCCAGGAGAGCCTGAAAAGCATCACTCCTTCCGACTTCGCAAACATCTGTTATACCTCGGGAACCACCGCCGATCCCAAGGGAATCATCCTGACACACGGCAATTATGTAACAAATGTTTACCAGGCATACAGCCTGATGGATATTCCACCCTTTTATAAGACTCTTCTAATACTACCCTGGGATCATTCTTTTGCTCATACCTGCGGCATTTTCGCCTTCATGGGAAAGGGCGCAAGCATTGCAGCCCCAAAAAGCGGAAAGACACCTCTGGAGGCACTGAGGAATATACCCGTTAACCTCAAGGAAATCAAACCCAACCTCCTGATGAGCGTACCTGCAATAGCAAAAAACTTCAGGAAAAATATCGAAAAAGGAATAAAGGAAAAAGGAAAAGTAACGGAGACACTTTTCAACTTTGCACTTAAGATGTCATACTCCTATAATAAGGAAGGCTGGAACAAAGGACAGGGATTGCAAAAGCTTAAGAAACCACTTCTGAATCTTTTCGATAAGATCATTTTCAGCAAAGTCAGGGATGTTTTTGGCGGGGAGCTTGATTTCTTCGTCGGCGGAGGAGCCCTTCTTGATATTGAGCTGCAGCGGTTCTTCTATGCACTTGGAATACCAATGTACCAGGGTTATGGTCTCAGCGAAGCTTCACCTGTAATCTCTTCAAACTCAACCTCACGGCACAGGCTCGGCTCATCAGGTCCTCTGGTGAATAATATGGACCTGAGGATTTGTGACGATGACGGGAAAGAACTTCCTGCCGGTGAAAAAGGAGAGATTGTTATCAGGGGAGGCAATGTAATGCATGGTTACTGGAAGAATGAATCAGCAACCAAAAGTACAATAATTGATGGATGGCTTCATACAGGCGATATGGGTTATATGTCGAGGGATGGCTTTCTCTTTGTACTGGGAAGGTTCAAGAGCCTCCTTATTGCCGATGACGGTGAAAAATTCAGTCCTGAGGGTATTGAGGAAGCAATTACCGAACAATCGAAATACATCGATCAGTGCATGCTTTACAATAACCAGAAGCCGTACACTGTATGCCTTGTCGTGCCCAATCAGCACGCACTCAAACTTTTCCTCGAGGAAAAGAACATGACAGCCGACTCTGACGAAGGAAAACAGGCGGTACTTAACCTCCTCGAATCAGAGATCAACGAATACAGGACCAACGGCAGGTTTGGAAAAATGTTCCCGCAGAGATGGCTGCCGGTAGCAATAGGCATTCTCGAAGAGGGTTTCAATGAGGATAACGGCTTCATGAATTCAAGCATGAAGATCGTAAGGGGGAAAATCATGGACCGTTACCAGGATCTTATCGATTTTCTGTATACACCTGAAGCCAAGGCCGTTACAAATGAAAGAAATATTGAACAGGTCGAAAGAATGAAGCTTGGATAGTTTCTAACGCCTGTTGATAACGCCGCCGGCTATTTCTTTTTAAAAGGTTCGAATGCCATGAAATCGGCATGATGTACTATATATGCCTCAGTGCTTCTTTTTACAAGATCGCCTTCATGTGCATGCGCTGCAATGATATGACATACCTCCGGAGGCAACCCGCACTGTTCGGCCAGGGATACTCCTGAGAATGGATGTCTCAGGTATTGACCATATCTTCCCTGAAGGGTCTTTCCTTCAGCATCTTTTTCATATTCAAGGAGCTTGCCTACATCGGCAAGAATAGCTCCCGATATAAGCACATCCATATTTACAGGCAGGTCGTTGCCAAAAAAACTGTTCATTTTCCCGCCAGCCTCCTTTGCGATATGAACTACACACCGTTTATGTGCCATGAAGCTCACTTTCAGATCGGGTCCGCAGAGCAGCGTAAATGGAATCTTTTCGAGATCATCAGGGCTCAGGACGCTTTTTTCAAGGGCCAGCTGCCAGACGGCTGCACTTTTCTCGCGCAGGTCGGGGTCCTTAATCCATTCAAGCTCGGGCCACAGATTTTTTATAGTTTCTGTCATCTTAAAATGTTTTACCGCAATTTTGCAATTATTGCATCTGCCATTTGGATAGTCGATGCAGCACCATTCTCAACAACCTCGGGCTTACCCTGCATCTTCATCATATCGTATGTTCTCACTTTTCCTTCAAGGATTACATCGGCAATCGCTTTCCGTATTGAATTACATATTTTCTTTTCACCGAGATAATCGAGCATCATACAGGCTGATTCAATCATGGCAACAGGATTCACTATCGGAACCTTAAAACCGGCATATTTTGGTGCCGAGCCATGTGTGGGCTCAAAGACTGCGATTCCCTCCTCAGAGAACTGTGCACTGCAGGCAAATCCCAGTCCTCCGATAAGACCGGCAAATCCGTCAGAAACAATATCGCCGAACATGTTTCCGGCAACAATAACACCATACTCTTCAGGATTCTTCGTTAGCCACATCATCTGGGCATCTATATTTGTGTTAACCAGCTTTATTCCGGGATACCGGTTCTTCTGAATATCTTTTGCCATCTTCCACATAAGACCTGATGTCTCCCTGATCACATTAGGCTTTTCACATACGGTGACAGACTTGTAACCATTGTTTTTTGCATATTCAAACGCTGCTGTCAAAATCCTCTGAGTAGCTTTTCGTGTAAAAATTCTGGTCGATACCGACAGGTCGGCAACAGGAACAGCTCCGAAATTTTCCTTGAATTTGGGATGCGACATCAGCGCCTGGTAAACATTTTCGGGTGGATTTGTCCATTCCACTCCTGAATAGAGGCATTCTGTATTCTG
>JAKLFN010000100.1 GCA_022711195.1 Bacteroidota bacterium | reverse complement strand
CAAGTTTGTTGAGAAGATCCCTGTCGTTGACAACGATAAAATGCCAGGGCTGTCCGTTGCATGCTGAAGGGGAAATCCATGCAGCCCCGGCTATCCTGTCAAGCTTGTCGGTTTCAACCTCCCTGTTGTTGTATTTCCTGTCACTCTGTCGTGTGGAGATCATCTCCAGCATACTCTTACCGTCAATCATAATCACATTTATTTCGTTTACCTGCGGCGAAATTAGTAATATTTTAATATCTTTATTTTCCAATTTTGATGTCGAAATTTAAAACTTAGTAAAATGGGTATAATTATCTTTCTGGTAATTCTTGGTATTATAGTTCTTCTTATTTTCTGGGTAATTTCCCTGTATAACCGGCTGGTAAAGCTTAGGAATACACGGGAGCAGGCTTTTGCCGATGTAGATGTTCAGCTTAAGCAGAGGCACGATATGATCCCTCAGCTCGTCGAGGCAGTGAGGGGATATATGCAGCATGAACGAGGTGTTCTGACTGCAGTAACAGAGGCACGGGCTGCAGCTATGAAGGCATCATCAATTAATGAAAAGATAGCTGCTGAGAACAGGCTCTCTACAGCTCTCGACGGACTTAAAGTTGCAGTGGAAGCATATCCCGATCTGAAAGCAAGCCAGAATTTCATGCAGCTTCAGACCGAGATCGCAGATATCGAGAACAAGATAGCAGCAGCACGCCGGTTCTTCAACTCAGCAACCAAGGAGCTTAATGTTGCTACCGAGATTTTCCCTTCAAATATTGTCGCAACTCTCTTCAACTTCAAACGTGAACCATTGTTTGACCTCGGCGAACAGAGAGCGGCTGTAGAAGAACCACCAAAGATCTCCTTCTCGTAACATGAAGTATTTTGGCCTTCAGAGCCAGATAAGGAGGAACAACACGAATTCGGTGCTGATCCTCCTTATGTTTCCTGTCGTCTTTATTGGACTGACATGGCTCTTTTTCTTTATATTGGGCATCGGCCAGGCACAGCAAATGGCTGCCGAACATCAGGGCTATAATTTCCTGGAAGAAGTCAATTATTCATTTATCCATACGATTCCCTTTGTATTAGCGGGAGTTGTGATATGGTTTATTGTTGCCTGGTTTTCGCATACCGCGATGATCGATAAAGCTACTTCGTCGAAGCCACTTGAGCGCAAGGAGAACTTTCGCGTGTATAATCTCGTGGAAAACCTGTGTATCTCACGCGGAATGACAATGCCAAGGGTCAATATCATTGAAGATGATTCTCTCAACGCTTTTGCAAGCGGCATCAATGAGAAAAATTATACTGTCTCTCTCTCACGGGGCATTATCAACAAGCTCGACGACCAGGAGCTGGAGGCCGTTATAGCACATGAGCTCACCCATATACGCAACCGCGATGTCCGCCTGCTGATCATTTCTATTGTATTTGTCGGCATATTCGCCTTTATTTCTGAGGCTATTTTCCGGTCGATGCGTTTTGGAAGCCTGGGCAGGGGCAAGAAGGGCAGCGGCGGAGCTGCCATAATCATTGCACTTGTTCTTGCACTGCTGGGATACCTGATCGCTTCCCTTTTCAGGTTTGCCCTGTCGCGAAAACGCGAGTACCTTGCCGATGCAGGAGCTGCTGAACTGACAAGAAATCCATTGGCGCTGGCCTCAGCACTGCGCAAAATATCTTCAGATCCAACCATCGAAGCTGTTAAAAGAAAGGATGTTGCACAGATGTTCATCGAGAATCCACAGGCAGAACTGAAGAAATCATCATTCTCCCTGGGAGTACTTTTTGCAACACATCCCCCGATAGGAAAAAGGATCGAGATACTGGAACAATTTTAGAAGAATTTCTTTTCTTCCCCTTTTAAAAGCCTTTGAATATTTTTTCTGTGGGTTATCAATAATGCCACAGCAATAAAAACAGAAAATATTTTAAACAGAAGGGATGGGGTATCAAAAAGCGTAAATAAGAATACCGGAAAAGCTATTCCGGCGCTTATTGATGAGACCGAAACAATTCGTGTCAGCAGAACGACGATAATAAAAACAGCGAGGCAGCTGAGCGTAAGAAGAGGGTTTATGGCAAGCAGGACACCTGCAGCTGTTGCAACACCCTTTCCGCCGCGGAATCCGGCAAAGACCGGAAATACATGTCCTGCAATGGCGATCATTCCTGTTGCTATCTGAAGATTGACAGCCAGGGCGCTGCCAGGTTCTGCGAGATCAAAAAACACTGGAAGCATCGCTGATAACCACCCCTTTGCCATATCTGTCAGTAAAACAGGGATCCCCACTTTCCATCCCAGGACCCTTATCGCATTTGCGGCTCCGGCATTTCCGCTGCCGTGTTCCCTGACATCAATATTCATGAACAATCTGCCTGCCCATACTGCTGTGGGTATTGATCCGAGCAGATAAGCGGCAAGTAAAGCAGTTGTTAACAGGAAAAAATTCATCTTTATGATTTAGATTTATGAGATCCCGGCCGCGTTCTTGAGCCTTTTTTCCAAACCTGCAAGTTGATCCTTCAGCTCTGCCGGAAGCTTTTCACCGAAATTCGGGTAATGTTCGTTAATAAGTTTCAGTTCTTCGAGCCATTCATTCTTATCGACTTTCAGAAGCTCATCCATCTTGATGTTGTTTTCATCGAGGCCTGAAATATCAATAGTATCTTTTGCGGGCACAAATCCTATGGGAGTCTCCTTAGCATTGTTAATATTCTCCGTTCTTTCGAATATCCATTTCAGTACCCTGATGTTATCGCCATATCCAGGCCAGAGGAATTTGCCTTCTTTATTTTTTCTGAACCAGTTAACGTTGAATATTAAAGGTAATTTGTTCTTATCAGGAGCATTCTGTCCGATTTTTATCCAGTGATTGAAATAATCACCCATGTGGTATCCGCAGAAAGGAAGCATGGCAAACGGATCGCGGCGTACGCCCGCTTTGAGGCCTATAGCTGCGGCTGTTACCTCCGACCCTGCTATTGATCCCATGAAAACGCCATGGTTCCAGCCGAATGACTGGTAAACAAGAGGAAGGGTGGAAGGGCGCCGGCCGCCAAAAAGAATTGCCGAGACAGGTACACCGGAAGGATTTTCCCAGTCGCTGTCGATGGCAGGACACTGTTTTGCAGGTGCTGTGAACCTGGCATTGGGATGTGCGGCCGGTTTACCGGAGGCCGGATCATATTGAGCGTTGGTCCAGGTGATGGTGCCGGGAGGAATATCATAACCTATGCCTTCCCACCAGATATCACCGTCGGGAGTAAGACCTGTATTTGTGAAGATCGTGTTTTGTCTGCAGGAAAGCATGGCATTGGGATTTGATTTCATCGATGTGCCGGGAGCAACGCCAAAAAATCCTGCTTCGGGATTGATGGCATAGAGCCGTCCATCGGCACCGAATTTCATCCAGGCAATGTCGTCGCCAACACATTCAACTTTCCATCCCGGAATTGAAGGTATGAGCATTGCCAGGTTAGTTTTTCCGCAGGCGCTGGGAAATGCAGCTGTAAAATACTTCTTAATACCCGAGGGGCTGGTTATTCCCATTATCAGCATATGTTCAGCCAGCCAGCCTTCTCTCCTGGCCATGCTGGATGCGATTCTCAGGGCAAAACATTTCTTGCCCAGGAGGGCATTCCCTCCATATCCGCTTCCGTATGACCAGATCTCATTAGTCTCCGGGAAATGAGATATATATTTGCTTTCGATAGGAGCACATGGCCATTTTTTGTCTGCTTCGCCGGGCTTCAACGGAACCCCTACCGAATGAACGCAGGGAACAAAATCTTTTTCGCCAAGAATATCGAGTACAGCTTTCCCCATGCGTGTCATTATACGCATATTAACAACAACATATACCGAATCGGTTATCTGAACTCCAATGTGGGCTATCCCTGATCCCAGCGGCCCCATGCTGAAGGGGATTATATACATGGTCCTTCCTTTCATACAGCCCCTGTAAAGTGAGAGAAGGGTCTTTTTCATTTCTGCCGGATCGCTCCAGTTATTGGTGGGCCCTGCATCTGATTTTTGAGCCGAACAAATGAATGTACGGTTCTCAACACGTGCAACATCGCTCGGATCGCTTTGAAAATAGTAGCTCCCCGGCCTCTTCTTATCATCGAGCTTTACAGCAGCGCCGCTGCTTACTGCAATGTCAAGTAAAGCCTGGTTCTCTTCATCACTGCCGTCGCACCAGTGTATCGCATCAGGCTGACATATTTCAGCCCAATCCTTTACCCAGGCCTGTAGTTTCTTATTTCCCGTCATGATAAAATATTTGAGAGTAAAAGCAAGTAGCTTGAAACTGAAAAGTTAAATATAGAAATACATTCATAAAATGGACAATTTCCAGGGAACTATTTAATAACATTTTTCTCCGATTTGAAATTTCCGAACTTCAGATTGCCTTAAGTACCTTCGTTATTTAATTCTCCGGGGCTGACTATTTCTGCTAAAAAACGTATTGAAGGCGTAATGCAAAGGAAATGACAAAATTCACTATTGGCAAGGCTCGTTTTTGTATAACTTTGGATAATTGATAAAAAGTAACGAAACCTGTATGGGATTGAAATATTTACTGATCATTTTAATTCTGTCACCCCTGCATCTTTACTCCCAGGAAGTAAAGGTCAGGAAAACAGAAAAAATCAATATACCCAAAGATGGCACCTGGGCCTTGTCGGCAGCAGCTCCGGACGGCAGATCGCTGCTTATTACAGGTGAAAATATGAGGGGTTTGCACCTTCTGAATCTCAAGAAAGGTACATTAACCACCATCTCTGATGCTCCCGGATCGGGATACGAACCGGTTTTTACTCCCGACGGGAAGAAGATATATTACAGGTCTGATGAATACCGGAATAACAGGAAATATACTTCACTGGAAGAATATGAAGTTCTTTCGGCAAGGAAGAGGCAGGTTGAAGCTCCTTCCAGGGTATTGGTTTCACCAGCGCTTTCGGGCACTTCACTGAATTACATGATTGAAGGGAAACGCAGGCATATTGATTCAGGAACGGGTGAGAGCATCAAGGGCGCTGAAGGAGTCTATCTGCTTCTTGAGGACCTCGTTCCGGTTTTATACGTCAACGGAACACGAAAGGAACTCAGGCCTAATGGCGCAGGGAATTATATATGGGCTTCACTATCCCCCGATCAGAGTAAAATAATGTACAATTTCGGTGGTACATTAACCTGTATTGCAGATACTTCGGGTATTATCCTCCGGGAGCTGGGACGGCTTAATGCCCCGGAATGGATAAGCAATAATCTGATTGTTGCCATGAATGATGTTGATGACGGACACAGGGTAATCAGCTCTGATATATGCTGTTATTCACTGGTGTCAAATAAGTTATATAATCTTACCAGGAGTGACGATATTATTGAGATGTATCCGCTTCCTCTCAGTAATAGGAATATAATTGCCTGTCAGACATCTGAAGGAGAGCTTTTCTTAATTCATTACAGTATCAGGAAGCATGTCAAATAAAACGATAATCCTGCTTAGCCTTTTTCTTCTTTGCTGCGGAACATTATTCAAGGCTTCAGCACAGGCTCCTGACTTTTCGGGATACAGGTTCTTCATTAATCCGGGTCATGGGGGAAATGATTCCGACGATCGTCATATGATCGAAACCGATTTCTGGGAATCGGCAGGAAATCTTGAAAAAGGGCTCTATCTGCGAGAGCTGATGACCAGGCTTAACGCAACGGTATTTATGTCGCGGACGACAAATTTTACTGCCGACGATCTTCCTCTTTCGTCCATTGTATCGATGGCCAATGCATCAAATGCAGATTTTTTTCTTGCGATCCACAGTAATGGCTTTGACGGAACCCAGAACCAGCCGCTAATGCTTTTCAGGGGGTACGACGACCAGCCGCTTTTTCCTGAAGCAAAAGTTATCGCCGGCCTGATCTGGGATAAGATCTACGAAAAAGGCAATTGCTGGACCAGCTCCAGTAAATGGATCAAGGGCGACCTGACCTTCTACCCACAGTGGGGTACCCAGGGATTGGGGGTGCTGCGCGGACTTAACATACCAGGTGTTTTATCAGAAGGCTCTTTTCATGATTATGTGCCCGAAGGATGGCGGCTCAGGAACAGTGATTTTCTTCATCACGAGTCGTGGGCTTTCGTGAGAGCACTTACACAGCATGAAAATGTAACACCTCCATCGCATGGAATTATTGCAGGAATTGTAAGAGATACACTTAAACAGCCGGGATGGTATTTTAAGCCCGGGACAAAAGACCAGCGGCTTCCTATGAACGGCATAGAGGTGACACTCCTGCCAGGAAACAAAAAATACACCACAGATAATCTGAATAACGGTTTCTTCATCTTCGATTCCATAGCGCCGGGAAACTACAAGCTTCTTATTAAAGATGTGGAGAATATGATGGACGATTCTTTGGAACTCTCAGTTTCCGCGAACAAATCAACACTGGCTGATATGTGGCTTCGGTTCGACACAACTACTATTCCTGAAATAGTGAGCGTTAATCCGGTGATTGAAGACAGTGTAATATTCAACCAGGAGTTTGTAATTACCTTCAGTATGCCCATGAACAGGGATTCTGTTCAGAAAGCAATAGAGTTCAGCCCCGGACTGCAACTCACATATACCTGGGATGCGCTGAATACAGTTCTGAGGGTTAAACCGTTGATCCAGTACCAAAGGCAGACCAACTATACATTTTCAATTACACCGACTGCCTGCTCGGAATGGAAGGTACCCGTTCAGGCTCCATTTTCGACCACTTTTGTGACAAAGAACCGGACAAAACTCAGGCTTGAGAAGCATTTCCCTGATGAGGGTTCAATAGATATTTCCTATTGGCCACAGATCAGGCTTGTTTTCGATGCCCCGCTGAATGAATCTCAGCTTGCCGATATGATCCTTTTCAGGGATGATACTGACCATGATGTTGCAAGGATCAGGGTGACATATAAAGAAAAGGAGGGGAAAGGACATTACTATTTCGAGCCGGCAGTGATGCTGGTCAAAAATAAGACTTACAGAATAATAATAGATAAGGATCTTACTGATATAGGCGGTAACAAAACTGGCAGCGAGATTGAAATAACATTTACCACCCGCAGCGATCCCTATCCGCCAGGAACAATTATTGAATCGTTCGATAATATAACAGTATTCTGGGATCCTGAAGCCAGCGGCAGCACTGTGGGAACCAACAATCCGCTAACGACTTTCACCTATTCAACAATTATCAGGAGAAGCGGAATAACTTCTGGAATGCTCGATTATGTTTTTGTTAATCCATCGGGAGGCCTGTGCCGTACCTTCGATACAAGAAAACCTGTTATCCATCATGGCGACACAAAAAC
>JAKLFN010000010.1 GCA_022711195.1 Bacteroidota bacterium | reverse complement strand
TGCCTGTAATCTTTCTCACTGCAAAAAGTCAGAAGGAAGATGTCCTGGAAGGTTTCCGTACCGGCGCCGACGATTACCTGACAAAACCATTCTCTATGGAAGAGCTCTTATACAGGATCCAGGCTATTCTGAAGAGAATGGCAGGAAGTAATACTGTAAAAAAAGAACAATCATACACGATAGGGAAGTACAGTTTCGATCCTCTCAAGCAACTCCTTTCGGGAGAAGGCGGATCGGTTAAGCTGACAACAAAGGAGTCAGAACTCCTCGAACTTCTCTGCAGGAACAGGAACGAAATACTTGAACGAAACTTTGCCCTGAAATCTATCTGGATCGATGATAATTATTTTAACGCCCGAAGCATGGATGTGTACATAACCAGGCTGAGAAAATACCTGAAGAAAGATCCTTCTGTAAAAATCCTGAATGTACATGGAAGGGGCTATAAGCTGTTATGTTAAAAACCCCGGCGTTTAGGGGCCGGGGCAGGTTACTTAGGTTAGATAAAAGGATTGAAATATCTTTTAACTCAGCTTTAGTCCTGCTAAAATAGTATTTTTTTAATTCCGTACAAGCTCATTATTAATATTTTCATGTCCATTCAGCTCAATCGAGCTTAAGAACTGCCAGAAATGCCTGCTGGGGGACTTCAACATTTCCTATCTGACGCATCCTCTTCTTACCCTTCTTCTGTTTTTCAAGAAGTTTCCTCTTCCTGGTAATATCGCCTCCATAACATTTTGCAGTGACATCCTTTCGAACAGCCTTTACCGTTTCGCGTGCAATGATTTTCGCTCCGATAGCTGCCTGTATTGCAATATCGAACTGCTGCCGCGGGATCAGCTCCTTCAGTTTTACACACATTTTTCGCCCGAAGTCGTATGCATGGCCCCTGTAAATCAATGTTGAGAGTGCATCAACCATCTCCCCGTTGAGCAGAATATCGAGTCGCACCAGGTCAGCATCCTGGTATGCGGTATAATAGTAATCAAAAGAGGCATACCCCTTCGAGATACTTTTCAGCTTATCATAGAAATCAAAGATTATTTCCGAAAGCGGCATTTCAAAAGTAAGCTCAACCCTGTCGCGCGTAAGATAAACCTGGTTCTTAAGTGTCCCTCTCCTGTCGATACACAGGTTCATTATCGAACCGACATAATCGGAGAGGGTGATTACCTGTGCAATAATATATGGTTCTTCAATACGATCAATATTTGTAACAGGAGGAAGCCCTGAAGGATTGTGAACATCAATTACTTCTCCCTTCGTTGTAATCACTTTAAAGGAGACGTTTGGAACAGTGGTAATTACATCCATATCAAACTCCCTGTCGAGTCTTTCCTGTATGATCTCCATATGCAGAAGGCCAAGAAAACCACACCGGAATCCGAAGCCGAGTGCGGCCGACGATTCCGGGATAAAAGTTAGCGAAGCATCATTGAGCTGAAGTTTCTCAATAGAGCTTCTCAGGTCCTCATATTCATCAGCATCAACCGGGTACATTCCCGCAAACACCATCGGTTTCACCTCTTCAAAACCTTCAATGGCTTTTTCGCAAGGATCTTTTACATGTGTAATGGTGTCACCAACCCTTACTTCCGATGAGTTTTTTACACCCGTAATTATGTAACCTACATCGCCGGCACTTAAAACTTCCCTGGCTTCCTGTCTGAGCTTGAGGATACCTGTCTCCTCGGCATTATATTCATGGTCAGTGCTCAGGAACTTGACACGGTCGCCTTTACGTATTGTTCCGTTAATGATCCGGAAATAGGCAATAATACCCCTGAAAGAGTTGAATATAGAATCGAATATAAGAGCCTGTAAAGGAGCGTCAGGGTCACCCTTCGGAGGAGGGATTCGCTTCACAATTGCACTGAGTATCTCATCCACTCCCAAACCTGTCCTTGCGCTTGTTTCGATAATGTCGTTCCGGTGACATCCAACAAGGTCAACAATCTGATCTTTCACTTCCTCAGGCATGGCATTCGCCATATCCATTTTATTGAGAACAGGAATTATCTCAAGGTCGTGGTCGAGCGCTTTATAGAGATTGGCAATAGTCTGGGCCTGTATTCCCTGCGTTGCATCGATCACCAGGAGAGCTCCTTCGCAGGCTGCAATGGAGCGGGATACTTCATAAGAAAAATCTACATGCCCCGGGGTATCAATAAGGTTAAGAAAATATTTCTGCCCTTCATTGACATATTCCATCTGTATCGCATGGCTCTTTATTGTGATCCCTCTTTCCCTCTCAAGGTCCATATTGTCAAGCACCTGGTCCTGGTACTCCCTTTCGGTAATGGTCTTGGTTCTTTCCAGCAGCCTGTCGGCCAGGGTACTTTTACCATGGTCGATATGTGCTATTATACAGAAATTTCGGATGTTGTTCATCAGCAATCCGGGATAAAAATCAGGTGCAAATATAAACAAAAAAAGATGCCGGATAATTGATCCGGCATCTGTAAATATTCAAGCCTTCATCACCCATTAAAGTGGGCCGCAGGCATTACATCATTCCCGGCATTCCGCCGCCCATTCCCTGGGGTGGCATTGCAGGATGTTCTTCTTTTTCTTCAACGATGACAGCTTCGGTTGTCAGGAACATTCCTGCTATAGAAGCTGCATTCTCGAGAGCAACTCGTGTTACTTTGGCAGGGTCGATAACACCGGCAGCCATCAGTTTTTCGTATGTATCAGTCTGTGCGTTATATCCATAGTCGCCTTTTCCTGCTTTTACATTCTGTGCCACAACGGCGCCTTCCTTGCCTGCGTTAACAGCTATCTGGCGAAGAGGTTCCTCAATGGCACGTTTTACTATTTCAATACCGGTTGTCTGGTCTTCATTGTCGCCCTTGAGGTTTTCAAGTGCAGAAATTGCGCGTATATATGCTACGCCTCCACCAGGGACAATACCTTCCTCGATGGCTGCGCGTGTAGCATGCAGTGAGTCGTCAACCCTGTCCTTCTTCTCCTTCATTTCAACCTCTGAAGCTGCACCTATATATAATACAGCAACACCGCCTGCAAGTTTTGCAAGACGTTCCTGAAGCTTCTCCTTGTCGTAATCAGAAGTTGTTGTTGTCATCTGCTGTTTGATCTGTGCAACACGTGCCTTGATCTGATCTTTCTCACCTGAACCGTTTACGATGGTTGTGTTCTCTTTACTAATAGTGACTTTTTCAGACATTCCGAGCATATCGAGAGTTGCATGTTCGAGCTTAAGTCCTTTTTCTTCTGAGATCACTGTTCCGCCTGTCAGAATTGCGATATCTTCAAGCATCTCTTTTCTTCTGTCACCAAATCCGGGAGCTTTCACGGCACACACTCTGAGTGAACCACGGAGGCGGTTTACGACAAGTGTTGCAAGAGCTTCACCTTCAATGTCTTCTGCAATGATAAGAAGAGGTCTGCCAGTCTGTGCAGATGATTCGAGAATAGGAAGCATATCCTTCATCGTCGAAATCTTCTTGTCATAAATGAGAATGTATGGATTGTCGAGGTCGGCTTCCATCTTCTCGGTATTGGTCACAAAATATGCTGATATATAACCGCGGTCGAACTGCATACCTTCCACAACCTCTACATGTGTTGAAGTACCTTTTGATTCTTCGACAGTTATAACACCTTCTTTGTGAACTTTCCCCATTGCCTCGGCAATAAGTTTTCCAATTTCTTCGTCATCATTTGCCGATATCCTTGCTACCTGCTCGATTTTGCCAAGGTCATCACCAACAACTTTTGACTGCGATTTAATGTTTTTCACAACTGCTTCAACGGCTTTGTCGATCCCTCTTTTGAGGTCCATGGGGTTTGCACCTGCCGTTACGTTCTTCAGTCCTACGTTTATAATTGATTGTGCAAGCACAGTAGCGGTAGTAGTTCCGTCACCTGCTATATCACCGGTTTTTGAAGCCACCTCTTTAACCATCTGGGCTCCCATATTCTTATATGGATCTTTCAGTTCAATCTCCTTGGCAACGGTAACACCGTCTTTTGATACCTGGGGAGCACCGAATTTTTTCTCAAGCACCACATTGCGTCCTTTTGGACCTAGTGTTACTTTGACTGCATCAGCAAGCTGGTCGACGCCTTCCTTGAGAAGAGCACGTGCATCAATGTTATATTTAATCTCTTTTGCCATTTTATTTTCTGTTTAATTGTTTACTGATTAAGCTATAAAAAGAATATCTGACTGTGAAATGAGAAGATAATCTTCACCATCGATAGTCAGTTCCTGACCTGAGTACTTTCCATAGAGGACCTCATCGCCTTTCTTTACTTCCATCTCTTCATCCTTCTTGGGAGCTCCTACCAGGATAACCTTGCCCTGACGCGGTTTTTCCTTTGCGGAATCAGGGATGATGATACCGCTGGCAGTTTTAGCTTCAGCCTCGTAGGGTTTTACCAGAACCTTGCCTGCCAGAATTTTGCCTTTCAATTGTGCCATTTCTATTTAGTTTTAAAGTTAAAAATCCGTTATCGGTCAGAATTTAACACATTCTGTGCCAAAAGAGGAAAGTGACATTTTTAAACAAAAAAATGTCAGCCTGTATGACAAACTGACACTATTCTGTTATACCACAATGATACTACCTGACAGGTTGATTGTTTCCGGCAGGTGTCTGGGCAGGTGCAGGGGCACCGGCTTGTGGCAGGGTTGGTATCTCGCTTGGATTTGCCGCAGCATTAATGCTTGTTCTTGGATTAATCTCCCTGGTCTGCCTGGGAATTGTAGCTGTAGCCACCAGGCTTAATACAAGAATTGACACTGCAAGCGTCCATGTTGCCTTTTCCAGGAAATCTGCTGTCTTACGGATACCCATTGTCTGTCCTGCCGATGTAAAATTAGCAGCCAGCCCTCCACCCTTTGAATTCTGTACCAGAACCACAAATATCTGGAAAACACATGCAATAAGAACCAATACCGAAACTAATATATATATTCCCATCTGGTTATTTTTTTAATAATTCCTTTATTTTTTCAATTTGAGACGCAAAGTAACTACTTTTTTCCGGAAATTTCAAACTGAGTCTTTCATAAATGTCGATTGCCCTTGAATAATAGCCCTGATTGATGTAAATTCTTGCAAGAGTTTCTGTAACAAAACCTTCCCTTTCTTCAACAAAAGGTGTAGAAATGTCGACAAGGGGCGTCTCCGACTTTTCCTTTCTTGGTTCAATCCTGGGATTTGCCAGAATGAATTTATCGATCAGGTCCGACTGAAGCTTTTTATTCGACAAGGGAGCAGATTCCTCATCATCAACTGATTTCCGGTCCTGGGGTGCTGCCTCAGTCTCAAGTTCAAGAAGATCGGCCGTTACTGATAATGAGAATCCAGGGTCCATGTATGTGATCTGTCCTTCAATTTCACCTGATTCCTCGTCAATTATTATAATTGCAGCATTATCATTTTCCTCGTATAAATCTTCTGAGATGAGCACCTTTCTCTGTTCTTCTGCTTCTTCCCGGGAAAAACTTCCAGGATCATTCTCAATCCCGCTGATAAAATCTTCACTGTTCCTGGCACTCTCTATCACCACCTGCTGGCTGTCTGAAGAAGGATTCTCAGCAATTACGGGAGCCGGTATTACCACTTCAGCAGGTTTTTCTGTTTCCTGTTTTTTATCCAGGAGGTAATAGAGAACCTCACGGTCAGCAATTCTTAAAGCAGAAGTACGCAGCTGGTTGTCGAACCTTACATCCGAAATATTTTTCATACCCTTCAGCAGGAGAAGGTGGGCGCTCTGGCAGTACGGAAAGATATTAATAAGTTCATTCACCTCGGCAGTCATTGTCCTGTCGGAGGGTCCCGAACTTTGTATCATCCGTAAAAAATCACTCCTGTCCATGGTGCTTACCAGTTCACAAAAGCCCTGTTAAAAATATCTTCCACGATAAGTTCTATAATCTTTTCTGAAAGTTCTGCTTCTACAGCGCTAAGGTCGAGATCGCTCCTGTAGTCTTCGTAACGTGAAAAGGTTTGTTCATAGCTATATTCGGGTTGAACCGTATTCGTGAACTTGACTTTTACGGCAATAGTAAACCGGTTTGTAGCTGCCTGTGCATCGGCACCCACTGTCAGGGGCCGGGTATTGTAATCAGAAATTTCCCCTTCAAAATTCACATCTCCGATGCTGTTTGTCAGACTAAGGTTTGTCTGTGCCTTGCATTTATCGATAAGGGCATCGGTAAGCTTCTGGCTCAATCCTGGCTGCACCAGGCTCGCCCTGTTCTGGAAATACTGTATGTTCAGGGTCTTAACGTCGGCAGAAATGCTTGCTCCCGAAAATGAATATGATATCTTACAGCCGTATAATAGCAGCAGGCCTGCAAGGGAAATTAGGTACAGTCTGATGCCTCCGGAGATTATCCTTCCTGGTTTACATCTCAATGCCATATTCTTTTATTTTCCTGTATAACGTCCGCTCTGAGATTCCAAGTTCATGGGCCGCCATCTTTCTTTTCCCGTTGTACTTTTCAAGGGCTTTCCTTATCATCTCCACTTCCTTTCCGGCAAGCGACAGCGATTCTTCGACGATTTCCTCAGTATCAACGATGTCCTCCCTGCCTTTCAGAATGGTAAAATCGCCGGGAGGAGTTTCAGGCGTCTTGTTTTCGGGAAAGCCTGTCTTGGCATCAGGAAAAAGGTTTCTTATTGTCCTGGTGCTGGCCTCTGAAAATCTTTCATTACCATCGCTTTGCATCAGATCAAAAACCAGTTTCTTGAGATCATTCATATCGCTCTTCATGTCGAAGAGTATTTTATAGAGTATCTCCCTTTCAGATGAAAAAGCTTTATCGTCGTCGCGTTTGATAACTGCAGGCAATTTAACTCCCTCATAATCGGGAAGATATGACTTCAGCATTGCAGCATCTATATCTCTTTCGCTTTCAATTATCGAGATCTGTTCGGTAATGTTCTTGAGCTGCCTCACATTACCCGGCCATGAATATCCGAGAAGGATGTTCCTGGCACCCTGGTCGAGGCGTATTGCCGGCATCCTGTATTTTTCAGCAAAATCAACTGCAAATTTTCTGAATAACAGGTATATGTCTTCACCTCTTTCCCTCAGTGCAGGAATTCTTACAGGTACTGTATTCAGCCTGTAATATAGGTCTTCCCTGAACCGTCCGTGGTCTATTGCAGCTGATACATCAACATTGCTGGCTGCAATCACTCTCACATTTGTCTTTTGCACTTTTGAAGAACCTACCCTGATGAACTCTCCTGTTTCAAGCACCCTCAGCAGGCGTACCTGTGTAGAGAGAGGAAGCTCGGCAACCTCATCGAGGAAAATCGTTCCTCCGTCGGCAACTTCAAAATATCCTTTTCTGCTGTCAGTGGCTCCGGTAAACGATCCTTTTTCGTGTCCGAAGAGCTCCGAATCGATAGTACCTTCAGGTATCGCGCCGCAGTTAACTGCAATATATGGACCATGTTTCCTGGTGCTGTGGCTATGGATTACCTGGGGAAAGATCTCCTTTCCGGTACCGCTTTCCCCTGAAATAAGAACCGAAAGATCTGTCGGAGCGACCTGAACAGCAATATCGATAGCCCTGTTAAGACCATCGAAGTTGCCAATGATTCCGAACCTTTGCTTTATATTCTGAAGATCTTTCATCGACATTGAAAAGAATGTGCGAATTTAAGATTTTTTTAAAACATAGGGAAATGCAATTTTCGTAAATTCGCAGGATGATAACTCATTCCCGCCATCATTTTGCCGCCATTATTCCGGCACGTTATGCATCCTCACGCTTCCCCGGCAAGCCCCTGGCCATGATTGGCAGCAAAACCATGATTGAAAGGGTTTACGAACAGGCTTCCAAAGCTGTGGAACTCGTTTATGTGGCAACCGACGACCAGAGGATACTGGATGCCGTCACAAAATTCGGAGGCAAGGCAGTTATGACATCGACAGATCACTTCAGCGGTACCGACCGCTGCGCTGAAGCTGTTGACACAATTATGAAAATTACCGGGCAGAAAATCGATATTGTACTCAATGTCCAGGGCGACGAACCATTCATACAGCCTGGCCAGATTATCCTTCTCAAAGAGTGTTTTAATGATGATTCGGTGAGTATTGCAACCCTTATACGCAAGACATTGCCAGGCGAGGATCTCTTCAACCCGAATCATGTAAAAGTGGTTACAGACAACAAGGGCAATGCAATCTATTTCAGCAGGTCGGTGATACCATATTGCCGCGGTATTGATCCTGAGAAATGGAGCCTCGAATATACTTTCTTCAAACATCTCGGCCTCTATGCTTATAAAACCGACATCCTGAAATCAATTACAAAACTAAGCAAAGGCATACTGGAATCAGCTGAATCCCTGGAACAGAACAGGTGGATAGAAAATGGCTATTGCATAAGGACTTCAGTCACTGATCATGAAAGCTTAAGCATTGATACACCTGGCGATCTTGAACGTGCACTGAAACTTAATGATAAAATATTTTAGTTTTCCTGCATTTTTAGCACAATTTTTGATAGAGATAAAAAAACAGGATTTCATGAAGAGGAATTTACTTCTGATCCTTTTTACAATAACAACGCTACTCATTCAGGCACAGAAGGATAGCGTGACTGTTGCTTCCGGCTCTTCAGTAAAAAGTATCAGGGCCGAAGCAGCTGCACCTGATATCTCAATATATCCTGTACCGATAAGGGAGAATTTTTTTACAATAAAATGCGATAAGCCTGTTGCCAGTGTCAGGATAACAAATATAATAGGACAGGACATACTTAAATTGAAAAATAATAATCCTGAAACCATAATGAAAATCGTCCTTGATAATCCCAAAAGAGGTATGTATCTTGTGACAGTAATTCTGGATGACGGATCAAGAGTTGTTAAGAAAATAATGATCGAGCAAGCCGAATAGAGTAAGGCTGACGTCAGAATAATTGCGGATGTTCGGGGGAATTTTCCGCGCTGCACAAAAAAATGACAATTGCTGAATGGAAAACGAACTGTTTTCGGTTTGTTTTACAATAACGGCGCGTTAATAAATTTTTATTACATAAATACATCCTGCCATGGAAGAAGGTTTGAACTTATTTTCAATCAAAGACCTCGAAAATTTCACAGGAATCAAGGCACACACTATCAGGATATGGGAAAAAAGATACAATATTCTTGTACCTGAAAGAACTGATTCCAATATCAGAACTTATAACGAATCAGAACTTAAAAAGATCCTGAACGTTGCCTATCTGAACCGTAACGGACTCAAGATATCAAAGATTGCCAGGCTTAGTGAGGAGGAGCTCACACAAAAGGTAATGGTGGTCAGCAGCAGCCATGATAATCCGGATAAGGATTTCCAGCCAGGTAAGATCCTTATGTCGGCCATTCGCTTTAATGAAGAATTGTTCAGGGAAACGCTCAGGCCATTCATTATGTACAAGGGAATCGAGGAGGCTTACTGCAGATACCTTCACCCTCTGCTTCAGAAAACCCGGATCTTATGGCAGACCGGCTCCCTTTCGCGAGCACAGGAGCAATTCATCAGGAATACAATTAAAGAGATAATCACTGTAGAAGACAGCCTGCTTAAACCTGCAGCCGAAAGGAACAATCAGACCGTGGCTATGATAAATACCTATGAGGTTCTTTCAGATATCAATTTCCGCTTTTATAAATATGTTTTGAAGAAAAGGGGGTTTGATATCATTTATACCGGCGGAATATTGCCTGCTTCGGAGGTTGTTGAAATGTTCAGGATCAAACCATTTGATTATCTTGTTGTTAACTCAAGCGGATTTGATTTCTCAAAGAAAAAGATCATCTATTTTAATAATATCGCCAGATCACTTATGATCAAAAAAGTGATACTTACCGATTTCCCTGATGAAAATGAAAAAAAGCAGCAGGACCGCCTTATTATCACCGGAGATCCTGCTGGTTTTATCGATTGTGTCAACAACCTGAAATAATTATTTCACTTTCACTGTAACCGACCTTGCAATCTGAAGTGCAGTTGTTAATGTGCTCAGATCGGTAAACAATTCACCTGTCTTTCCTGAATAATGACTATGCCCCACCGGCTTCATTGTAAATGACTCTGCTGGGCTGCCTGTATCGATCACAGCTTCATAAACCAGTGCAGGCTGACACGACATTTTGTAATTCTCGTCATCAGGATATTTATTATTTGTCCAGAATTCATTCCAGTCCCAGTTCTGGTTTATCTCCAGCATGACTTTAAATTTTGCCGGCAGAGGCTCATCGGCCCTGGAATTAAGTACAAAACCTGTAATGGGTGTTGCACCTGTGTATGCATCCGGGACGGCTGTTGATGCATCCGGCATAAATAATCCGTCAGAGGCTTTTACTCCTCTTTTATGAGCCCAGTATGGGAGAGTCTGAGGTGCCCTTTTTTCACCTCCGGCCCACTTGTTTCCTTCCTGCCTGGCATATTCAAAATATCCTGTAGCAACAGCTTTAGATACATATAAAGTCTGGATATACCTGCCCCCGGTATCTTCAAGCCATATCGCGAAAAGAGGGTAATAAAAGGAACTGCCCTTTTCAAGATCTACAATTATTTCAGGTCCTCTTCCTCCTGTATTTGTTGTCAGCACTTTCTTCTCCTCTGTTGCCTCGCCTTGCTTCTTAAGCGATCCTGCAGAGCATGAGACCATTACAAGTGCAATAACTATTAATAAAATCCTGTTCATATTCCTCTTACATTATTAAAATTCGATCATAATTCCTATTGATGGCAAGACTGTCCCTGAAGACCCGTTGATATATTTCGGGATATACCTCAGAGGATCTGACGGATCAGTCAATGGAATGCCGCTGGCATCTGACTCCCTGAGCAATATAGCAGGCTGGTCGGCCTGGTGATTATAAACATTCTGAACATCGAGATATAACATCAACGACCATCCTTTGAAGAAATACTGCTTATCCACCCTCAGGTCAAGCTGATGGAATGATTTGAGCCTCATGCTGTTGAAGTTTGCATAGTCGAGGTAACCCTGGCCCTGGAGATCCCAGGCAGCTTTGATCATAGACCTGTCGACATCATATGGAGTATACGGCGCACCGCCCACAAACCTGAATTTAAAACCGGCATCCCAGTTTCTATTAAACCGTTTGGTGGCAGTAAGATTGAAAAGATGGCGGTTATCCCACGAAGAGGGGAGCCAGCGAGAATTAAGATCCCTGAATTCGCTTCTTACATAGGTATATGAGAACACCAGGTTGATCTTTCTGAACTCCTTGACCCTTCCGAGAAGCTCAACACCGTAAGCTCTCCCATCCGAAATTGAACGCAGCTCCTCATCTCCAAAAATCCCGTAGTCAGCGCTCTTGCTCGAAAGCGGAACCGAATCCCTAACCGAAAAAGGATAATGCGAATAAAATTTCATGAATCCTTCGAGTGTTATCTGGATGTTTTCGTTAGGAACCAGCTCTATGCCTGCCACGAGGTGATCGGAACCTATATACCGTAAATCGTTGCCCTTGTTCACAAATTGCTGTGCTGCTGTTGAATAACCAAGTGCTGTATATGGAGGCATCTGGTAATAACGGCCTGCATTAAAGTTCAGGTTAAATTTTTCTGTCAGAATATAGGAGGCAGAAAATCTTGGAGAAAGCTGTTTTAATGGATTCGACATGGTCTCGGAATAGGTATTAAAATCCGTCCTCAAACCAAGCGACAGTCTAAGTCTCTGCTCAAGAAATGAATTGCTTACCTGTCCGAACAGACCGAATTCCCCGACTTTCATATTTGTTTCATAGTTCAGTTCAAGCGGCGATCCTCCTGCGTAAAAGAGGCGGTATGTCGAATTCCTGTAGTGTGCATATTCTGCGCTGGCTCCAAAATTGACACGTAATCCTTTCTCACCGATAATTGTTCTCTCGAACCTGGTCTTTATCTCTCCTTCACCTGATGCATAATCAAGCAGCTTGTTTGTATCGGCTTCTACATTGCCTGCATATTTGTATTGCGTATTGTTCAGGTAATTACGGCTCAGAACCCACGTGTCGTATCCGTTACTCCTGAAATGCTTGTAAACAATTCCCGTAACATAGCTGTACTGTTCCTGAACAGGAATATTGTCGAGAAGATACCGCTGATATTCGGTTTCGTCAGCTTTCAGGTTAAGCTCAAAATCATCTTTTGCTCCCAGGCCAATGAAGGTAAGCTCGTTCTTTTCATCGAGGCGGACCCTGTATTTAACCTGGAAATCAGTATAGTTAGGAAAGAATGGAAGGTCGAGAACAGTGAAAAGCAGCTTAAGGTATGACCTCCTTACTGAAAGAAGTATGGAGCTGTTTTTTCCTGTAGGTCCGTCGACGGTTAAGCCCAGGTCGGAGGCTCCGACAGTAGCCCTGTATTTTAGCTTATCGCGGTTACCGTCGATGAATGTAAAGTTGAGAACTGAGCTCAGTGCATTGCCTTTTGATGCCGGAAATGCACCTGAAAGAAAATCAACAGACTGTACAAAGTCAACATTCAGAATCCCTATTGGTCCACCCGAGGCACCCTGTGTCGAGAAATGATTCAGGTAGGGAATTTCTATGTTGTCAACATAAAACCGGTTCTCATTGGGACCTCCGCCGCGTACTATCACATCATTCCTGAAAGCAGGTGTGGATGCTACCCCCGGAAATGACTGGATAACTTTCGAGATATCCCTGTTGCCGCCGGGATTCTTTTCAATTTCGTCGATACCGATGATCCGTACTGATATCGGTGTTTCAACTCTTTTCAGGAATGGAGATGCTTTTATAACAACCTCTCCTACATCAATTGCAAGCTCCTCCAGCGGAATTTCAATATTTACCTGATTGCTGTTTGTAACCAGCAGGGCAGAAGAAATATAAGGCTTATACCCAACAGAGGAGACCCTCAGTTCAGTATACCCGGGCTTTAGTCCCGTAAAAGAAAAATTGCCGTCATAGTCCGATACGGCACCGATCGTTGTTCCCCATACCTGAATCGTTGCAAAAGGTACTCCTTCATTGGTTTTAGAGTTATATACTCTTCCTTTGATAACCCCGGAATTGGGCTGGGCCGTTAAATGTCCGACAATAAAAAGTGATGTAATTAATATAATAAGTATTCTCTTCATTTAGTTTAGAATTTTGGCCATAAAACAATGAATGAAGGCAATATGTTCAGAAAGTTCGAATTTTTTTCGCTTTCCTTCTAAAAACTCAGCAGACGATTGAAATATTCTTTCTCACCGGAGAGTCTCAATGAATGTTCTTTTTTTTCCAGCATTTCAATTCTATCAAGCATGGTCCGGGCAAAATCTTTTGTTCCAGAAGCAGATCCTGTTTTAATAATATGGTCAGCCGCCCTTGTCACAGCTGCAACCTCGTTCCATAATTTCTTTGTCTTCTCATCAAAATAACACCCGGTAAACATTTCCCAGACGTAATCTGAAGCTGCCTTCGAAGGATGAAGCATATCATTGTCGTAATACCTGTAATCGCGCAGGTCGTCCATGAGAATTTCATAAGAGGGAAAGTACCCTGTACCTGTATTCTGAGCGAGCAGTTCCTCTGTTGCAAGCATGAGAACCGCTTTGCTGACCTGGTTTCCATGCGCCCCATCCTTCCAGTGTCTCACGGGGCTGACAGTGAATACCACCTTCAGCCGGGGAAATAATGAACTCAGCTTCACCAGCTGTTCTTTCCAGATCTGTACCACTTCGACGACTGTCAGGAGCTTATGTGTGAATTCTGATGCGGGAATTTTATGACAATTTGAGACGATCTTTCCTGATTCTTTCCGGATGAAGACGCGCGCGGTGCCAAATGTTACAAAAAGATAAGAAGCCTTTGTAAGAAAATCAGCCGCTTTAGCAGCTTCGGTGTTGATCTTATAAAGAACTTCGTCAGGATCTTCAGAGCTGAAATCGGTGTAATGATTAAAACTTAACCAGGATCCTTTATAATTATGCAGGTCGGTTATCTTATATTCTTTGCCTGACGTAATTGTTTCGAGAGTATTGCAGACTGAGACCGGGTTATATACAGTCCCTGAGGGATTGATCATTACAGGCATGTGTCCTGCTTCAAACTTTTTTCCTATTGAAGCCGAAAAACATGATCCGATAAACATGACCGGATCGTTATATGAAATTTTTACCCGTGAGGGATCTATCTTTATTACCGTTCTGAAGTCCATAATTTCAGATCATCTTGTTAAACCAGCTAACGAGGTATTTGAAAACATCGTCCCGGAAAGTTTCGTTATGGAGCTCATGGTATCCCTGTTCCCATATTTTCAATTCTGCAAGCCCTGTTCTGGATGCAAACTCCCTGCTTCCATCCGGAGAACAAATCTGATCATCGGATCCATGCATCAGCAGCAATGGTATCTTAAGCCCACCCGCATTTGCCAGTGCTACAGATGCGGCATTCATTGCGCTGTGAAAGAGGCTCACAGATATCTTACCGTGCACAAGGGGATCTGATTTATAGCGGTCGACCACGTTCCTGTCGTGCGAAATGTGGTCTACAACCAGCCCTGATGGCTGTATCAGTCCCGGGGCAATGTTCTTCATAACACCTGCGAGCCACAGTTTGAACCTGCCCGGCTGGAAGGACAACCTGAGCCATGGTGAAGTGGCAATGACACCTCTGAATCCCGGATTTCCTTTCAATATATAATCCAATACAATACCTCCTCCCAGGCTGTGTCCATAGAGGAAAAGAGGTATCCCGGGGAAAGTATTGCTAACATTTTTGTATAGTATCCCTATCATCTCAGCAAGGAGAGTATAGTTCTTTATATTGCCCCTGGGTCCGTCGGAACGTCCATGACCTGGCAGATCGACACCTGTAAATCCAATGCCCTCTGCTTTCAGGGCTTCAGCCCATGACTCGTACCTGCCGATATGTTCTCCAAGTCCATGAACAAAAATAACAAATGCCCTTATTTTTGTCGCCGGAGCTGAAATCATTCCACGCAATACCTGGCCGTTTCCAAGAACAATATTATACTCCATTGTTTTTGTTTTAAAAGTACTAAAAAATGTCGGATAACCATACTTAATTCAGCCTATCCGGGGCATGTAAGGAATTAAAAAATAACAGGTTCCTTATTTAGAATTAATTTGTAAAAACGCCTGTCTGAATAGTGTATAATATTGTTTGTCTGCATCTTAAGAAAGCCTCTTCTTTGGAATAAGCTTAGAACAGAAGGATATTAAGATATTAAGATTTGCATATCTTTTTCTATCATCATATTTTTGTATCGACAAATTAAAAAATAAGAGCTATGACAACAATCGAATTCAACAAGAGTCTGATAGGGATGAAACCCAATCTTCAGAGGTTTGCCATGAGCCTTACCTCAGACCGCGACGATGCATTGGATCTGGTTCAGGATACTTATGTAAAAGCGATAACATATAAAGACAAGTTTGCTGATTATACTAACCTTAAAGCCTGGGTATTTACTATAATGAAAAACACATTCATTAATAATTACAGGCGCGGGGTAAAAGAGAATACAATTATTGACGGAACACAGGATCTTTATTATCTGAATCAACCACAGGATAAAGGATTTGTTTCTCCTGAATCGAATTATGCCGAAGGCGAGATTGAGAAAGCTATTGATTCACTTGAGGACGAATTCAGGATACCTTTCAGGATGCATATTGAAGGTTATAAGTATAAAGAGATAGCCGATGAGCTTGGTTTAAAGATAGGTACAGTAAAAAGCAGAATATTTTTCACGCGTCAGAAGCTAATGCTGATGCTTAAGGATTATGTAAGGTAATACTCGTTTTAGTAAGGTTTGGTTTTAGGGGATTCAGGGGCGCCATCAACAGCGCCCCTGATTTCTTTCTGGCATAGCCTGATAGCAGAAGTTCATTAATAGGAAACGTCTTGTAAAAAATATTGATCAAATTTTCCGGGAACGGATAGCAGCCTCGATATTGCGTTTAAAGTCAGGGAATTTAATCCGTTTCATAGAGGTCTTACCAAATAACTCAGCAAATTGCTCTTCATTCAGTGACTGCCATCCGCCGGCGGTCATTGATGCAATTCTTTCATCGATCCTGAATTCGGGGTGAGAGTTTGGCCTGGCATCTTTATTCCACGGACATGCCTCCTGGCATATATCACAGGCATAAACTCTGCCTCTGAGCTTCGGAATCAGATCTTCAGGTATGGGTCCCCTGTTTTCAATTGTAAGATTCGAAATACATTTTCGTGCATCAATTGTTCTGTTGCTGTTTATTGCACCGGTGGGGCAGGCTTCGATGCATCTTCTGCATGTGCCGCAAAGATCCTCCGTGAATGGATCATCGGTCTTAAGGTCGATGTTAAGCATAAGGACACCTATAAAGAAGAAAGATCCTATTTCCCTGTTTATCACAATTGAATGTTTTCCCTGCCATCCCAGACCAGCTTCCTGGGCCCAGCCTTTTTCAAAAAGAGGATCAGAGTCAACGAATACCTTCCCTTCACAACCGGGAGCTATTTCCTTTACATATTCAAGCAGCTTTTCGAGCTTTTCCGAAATTACATCATGATAATCCTGACCATAAGAATACCGCGATAATACTGGTGCGTCCGGGTCTCTCTGCATTAAATCAGAATAATAGCTGAATCCTGTGACAACCAGTGTTCTGGTTCCCGGGAAGAGCAGCTGGGGATCGGCACGTTTCTCCGTATTTCTTTCAAGGTAGCTCATCCTGTCGTGCATTCCTTCGGCTACCCAGTTTTTCAATGCCTCTGCCCGTTCAGACATTTTGCGCGATCGGGCTATTCCGCAGATATCGAACCCAAGGTCTGCGGCTTTATCTTTGATCAGTTCCGACAGTTGTACGATTTCTTCTTCGGTCATTTCCTGCACTCTAAAGGAATCCAAGTTCAAGCTTTGCCTCATCGCTGAGCATGCTCTTGTCCCATCGGGGTGAAAAGGTAAGCTTAAGGTCAATGTCCTTAACCCCTCTTGTCCCTCCGACCTTGTATTTAACTTCCTCAATCAGCTGTTCTGCCATCGGGCAGTTGGGCGCTGTAAGAGTCATCGTAACATGTGCGATATTATCATCGTCAACATCAATATTATATATCAGCCCCAGGTCATAAATGTTGACAGGTATTTCGGGATCGAAAATGCTTTTAAGCACCCCAACTATCCTGGTCTCTATTTCCAATTTTTCTGTAGCATCCATAATTTTTTTTTGGTATTTGGTCTTCCATCTCCAAGAAATCCACCCCTAACCCCTCCCGGGAGGGGAATCTTGTGAATTGCCTGATGCCGGTTGCCGGTTGCCGGTCGCCTTATATGCCATTGCATAAAGCTTTATCTGACGTACCATCGACAAAAGTCCGTTTGACCGTGTTGGTGAAAGGTTCTGCCTTAAACCGATTTTGTCGATAAAATACAATTCGGCAGCTATGATCTCTTCCGGTGTCCTTCCGGAAAATACCCTGATCAGCAGTCCGACTATTCCCTTTGTTATTATAGCATCACTGTCGGCTGTAAAATAGATCCTTTCGTCGCTGAACTCAGGATGCAGCCACACCTTTGACTGGCAACCCTCGATTAAAAAGTCTTTTATTTTAAAATGCGGGTCTATTGCCGGAAGATCCTTCCCCATATCTATCAGAAGGTTATATTTATCAAGCCAGTCATCGTAAAGTGAAAACTCTTCAACTATTTTATCCTGAACTTCGTTAAGTGTCATACAGATCGGATCTATGAAAACATTGATATTACTTTCTCAATACCGGTTCCAAGCATGTCGACTTCATCTTTTGTGTTATAGAAGCACATTGATGCGCGGACTGTGCCCTTTATGCCAAACCTGTCCATAACAGGCTGGGCGCAATGTGTTCCTGTCCTGATGGCAATTCCCAGCTTATCGAGCACCATTCCGGTATCATACTGGTGAATATCTTTTACGAGGAATGAGATTGTGGATATCTTTGACGGAGAGGTCCCGTAAATCTTCAACCCTTCGATTGCTGATAATCTGGCTGTGGCATGATCGAGCAGCTTCCTTTCCATTGCGTTTATGTTTTCCAGTCCGATGGAAAGGAGATAGTCGAGAGCTGTTCCAAGCCCGATAGCGCCGGGATAGTTCATTGTTCCGGCTTCAAACTTGAATGGCAGCTCGTTATATGTTGTTTTTTCAAAAGTCACATTTGCCACCATGTCGCCACCGCCCTGGTATGGAGGCAATTCTGTAAGCCACTTCTCTTTTCCGTAAAGAACACCTATTCCTGCCGGACCGTAGATTTTATGT
The DNA here is from genome assembly GCA_022711195.1 of Bacteroidota bacterium. The sequence goes on along the minus strand of JAKLFN010000010.1, from coordinate 6,713 downwards.
CCGGAAAAGACATAAAAATCACAATCAAGGTTCTGTACATCAACAATTCCATGCTGGATTCCCTGGGCGCCATCGACCAGTACCGGGATATCCATTGAATGAGCAGCTTCGATTATTTCCTTTACAGGAAGAACAGTGCCCAGTGCATTTGAAACCTGGGTGACAGCTACCAGCTTTGTCTTTTCCGAAAGCAATTTCTTGAATTCCCCGATGATTATTTCGCCTTTGTCATTTACAGGGATCACTTTAAGTATTGCGTTCTTCCTTTCGCAGAGCATTTGCCAGGGCACAATATTAGCATGGTGTTCCAGGCCGCTGATTATTATCTCATCGTCTTTTCTGATGTATCGTTCACCGAAAGAAAAAGCTATTGCATTTATTGAACCTGTGGCCCCTGATGTAAAAATAATTTCTTCTCTCTTTTCTGCATTAATGAATGAACGCACCTTTTCACGGGCTTTTTCATATTCTTCGGAAGCCTTGTCGCTTAAGGCATGAACTCCACGGTGTATATTTGAATTATAGGTTTTATATACTTCATCAAGAGTGTCGATTACGCATTGCGGTTTCTGTGTGGTGGCTCCGTTATCGAAATATATGAGTTCCCTTCCGTAAACTTTTGTTTTCAGTATCGGGAAATCTGCCCTTATTGCTTCAATGGTTTTCACATCTTAACTATTAACCGCATCTGACCATACAGCTTGCACAGCGTGAAAGTTCGCCTTTTAGCCTCTGCATCACCAGGTTATCCATTCTTTCACGCAGAGCATCTACTTTAATATTCTGGATCACCTCATGTGCGAATCCGAACATAAGCATCAGCCTTGCCTCTCTTTTACCGATACCCCGGGAGCGGAGGTAGAACAGGGCATTGTCGTCGAGCTGGCCGACAGTAGCTCCATGACTGCACTTTACATCGTCGGCATAGATCTCAAGTTGAGGTTTGGCATCCATCTTTGCATCGTCAGTCAGCAGAATATTGTTATTCTTCTGATACGCAATAGTACCCTGTGCGTCCTGGTGTACATAGATCCTGCCGTTAAAAGCACCAGTGGCCATATCGTCGAGCACTCCCTTGAAGAGCTGGTTGCTGGTGCAGTTCGGAAATGCATGATCGACATTTACATAATTATCCACATGCTGGAATTTATCAGTCAGGTAAAGGCCGTACGAATGGCACTCTGCGCCCTCTCCCCCCAGGAAGTGATGGGTGCTGTTACGTACCAGGCCGCCATGCAATGTTATATTGTTTGAGGAGGCGGTGCTGTTTCTTTCCTGGTGAATGAACGTATGTGTTATTTTTGCTGCATTATTATGCTCATTCTGAACCCTGATAATATCGAAATGTGCATTCTCGCCGACATATATTTCAGTTACTGCATTGGTAAGAAATTTCTGTGGTGAGAGAGTATGGTCGCATATTATTAGAGTGACGTCTGAATTTTTTTCTGCAATAATCAGATTACGATGCTGGTTGAATATATCCTCGTCAGACTGAACCAGGTTGACGATTTGTATTGGTTTTTTCAGGACAACTCCTTCGGGCACCCAGATAAAGACCCCATCAGAAGCCATTGCTGTATTTAGATGAACAAGTGCATCAGAGTTTCCGTTTACATACTCTCCATAATGCCTTTCAATTTTATCGCTGAATTTTTTTGAAGCTTCGCTCATGCTGCCGATCCATATGCCTCCCGGCAGTTCCCTGAGCTTTTCATTGATCGTCGGGTAGAATCCATTAAGAAGAACTACTCCGTGGGCATCGAGGTCGGTAACATCGCACCTGAATTCCTCTGCTTTCACAAAATCTGCTTCATCAGGCATCAGGTAGCTCTTGTAATCGGTATTAAAGAATGTGTCGAGGTTAGTGTATTTGTACGACTCATTACGGCGTGTAGGAATTCCGAGCTCTTTGAATTTCTCAATTGCGGCCTGGCGGAAAGAATTAATATATGGAGATGAACTTTCAGATATTCTTTCCAGGTTATCCCTATAGATCTTCAGGTAACGTTCTGTTCTTTCTTCGGTTGCGGTCATGCCTGATCAACTTCTTTTCTTATCCATTCGTATCCTTTTTCTTCAAGCTCCAGGGCAAGTTCTTTCCCTGCTGTTCTGACTATTCTTCCATCATACAGGACGTGTACCACATCGGGTACAATATAGTCGAGGAGCCTCTGATAGTGTGTAATTACGATTGTCGAATTATCAGCTCTTTTCAGTTTGTTTACTCCGTTAGCCACTATCCTGAGTGCATCGATATCGAGGCCCGAGTCCGTTTCGTCGAGAATTGCAAGCTTTGGTTCAAGCATCGCCATCTGGAATATTTCGTTCTTCTTTTTTTCACCTCCGCTGAAACCTTCATTTACTGAACGGTTTGCAAGTTTCGAATCTATCTCCACGAGTTCTTTTTTCTCCCGCATTATTTTCAGAAAATCAGATGCTGATAATGGTTCAAGTCCTTTGTATTTTCTGTGTTCATTAACAGCGGTCTTCATGAAGTTCACCATGCTTACACCCGGTATTTCAATAGGGTACTGGAAGCCCAGGAATATTCCTTCTCTCGACCGGTCTTCGGCAGGCATCTCCAGAAGATCTTTACCGAAATATGTTACTGTTCCTTCTGTAACAGCGGCAAATTCTCTACCGGCCAGTACTGCTGCAAGTGTACTCTTTCCTGAACCGTTTGGTCCCATTATGGCATGGACTTCTCCCGCCTTAACCTCCAGGCTGATGCCTTTCAGTATCTTCTTACCGTCAATCTCTGCTTTTAAATTATTTATTACGAGCATATTCTTTCTTTTGTCTTTTGTCTTTTATCTTTTGTCTTTTATCTTTTTCTACCCCACGCTTCCTTCAAGGCTTATCTGCAGAAGCTTCTGTGCCTCGACAGCGAACTCCATTGGCAGCTTGTTTATTACTTCGCGAGCATATCCGTTTACAATAAGTGCGATAGCATCCTCTGTTGATATTCCCCGCTGGTTACAATAAAATATCTGGTCCTCTCCTATTTTTGAAGTGGTTGCCTCATGCTCTACTATCGCAGTCTGGTTATCAACTTCAATATATGGGAATGTATGTGCACCGCATTTTGAGCCAAGAAGGAGTGAATCACATTGTGAAAAATTCCTTGCACCTGAAGCATTTCTAAGGACTTTTACCAGTCCCCGGTAGCTGTTCTGGCCCTGGCCTGCAGAGATTCCTTTTGAGACGATTGTGCTTTTTGTATTCCTTCCGATATGGATCATTTTGGTTCCTGTATCGGCCTGCTGATGATTGTTTGTAACAGCCACCGAATAGAATTCGCCTGTCGAATTATCTCCCTTCAGGATGCAGGAAGGATATTTCCAGGTTATGGCCGAACCCGTTTCGATCTGTGTCCAGGATATCTTTGAGTTTTCTCCCCTGCATAATCCTCTTTTTGTAACAAAATTATAAATGCCTCCTTTTCCTTCTTTATCACCGGGGTACCAGTTCTGCACTGTTGAATATTTAACTTCTGCATTGTTTTCTGCGATTATCTCAACAATTGCAGCATGCAGCTGGTTTTCGTCCCTCATGGGTGCTGTACATCCTTCGAGGTAACTGACATATGCTTCTTCATCTGCCACAAGAAGTGTTCTTTCGAACTGGCCGGTATTCGCTGAATTTATCCTGAAATATGTTGACAGTTCCATCGGGCACCGAACCCCCTTAGGGATATAGCAGAATGACCCGTCGCTGAATACTGCAGAATTAAGTGATGCAAAAAAATTATCCGTATATGGGACGACTGTCCCGAGATATCTTCTGACCAGGTCGGGATACTCTTTGACTGCATCGCTGAATGAGCAGAATATTATTCCCGATTCTGCAAGTGTCTCCCTGAATGTTGTTTTTACCGATACACTGTCCATGACGGCATCTACAGCCACTCCGGAAAGATGTTTCTGTTCTTCGAGAGGAATGCCGAGCTTGTCGAAAGTTTTCTTCAGTTCCGGATCAATTTCATCGAGGCTTGCCAGTGCAGGTTTTTGCCTGGGAGCGGCATAATAAATAATATCCTGATAATTGATTGGAGGTATTTTAAGATTAGGCCAGGCAGGCATCTTCATTGTAAGCCAGTGCCGGAAAGCCTTTAGCCTGAATTCAAGCAGCCATTCAGGTTCATTTTTCTTTGCCGAAATAAGGCGGACGATATCTTCATTCAGGCCTTTGGAAATCAGGTCTGTTTCAATATCGGTATAAAATCCGTATTTGTATTCGCCGGAGGTTACCTCGCTTATTATCTTATCCTGTTCCTTCTCCATTTATCAAAATTCTCTATACAATTCATTATAACAACAATTTTGTACAAATAATGTTATAATCTATTTTGATTTTCTTCGTCTGTCCCTTACCCTGAAGGGGGCGAAGAAAATCAATTTTTCACCCTTCAGGGCCGGGGCAGGAAAAATTGTTTTTCGAACATCTATGCTAATTAGATTTAATCTAAATAAAGAGACAAAATTATAAATTATTCCCATTTCGATAAAATGGGGCCTAACAAAAAGTCGCAAATATCATACAGTAAGTTAAAAAAGATGACCGATGATTAATTAATCAACATCAAAATATTTATAATTTGGCGGCCGGAAAACCAATTCAAATCCCCTTATGCAAAACCGAGCCATTTTTTTCACCGGAAAGAACATTAAAAAGCTGTTATTCTTTCTACTTGCATGTCTTGCTCCAATGACCCTTTCAGCGGCTGACGGCAGCGTTCCTTCGCTGGGCCCCATCCGGATCGAGTTTATTATTTTTGGACTCATTCTTCTGGGTGTTGCGCTTTTTCATAAACACACATTCTGGGTTGCGATAACCGGGCTTACAGTGTTACTGATCTTCAAATTTGCATTCGATCCTGCTTTTCACCTCGGAGAACACATTTTCGGAACGACTCCTTTTGGTGAGCAGCTGATGGATAAGGAGCTTCGCCAGGGAGAGTGGGGAATTATACTTAACCTCCTTGGATTGCTGCTGGGTTTTGCAGTTCTTTCAAAAATATTTGAAGAATCGAATGTTCCTGAAATACTTCCTCGCTATCTTCCTGATGACTGGAAGGGTCCCTTCATTCTGCTTGTCTTTGTTTTCATTCTCTCCTCATTCCTCGATAATATTGCTGCAGCCCTGATTGGAGGCACAATAGCCCTCGTGGTTTTCAAAAATAAGGTACACATAGGTTATATTGCCGCGCTTGTTGCCGCAAGTAATGCAGGCGGCAGCGGTAGTGTTGTCGGCGACACCACTACCACGATGATGTGGATCGACGGGGTCTCAGCCTTTAATGTTCTTCATGCCTATGTGGCAGCTTTTATTGCCCTGCTGTTCTTTTCATGGTTTGCAGCACACCAGCAGGACAAATTCCAGAGAATACAAAAAAGCGCGACGACCGGTGTAAAGATCGACTGGCTAAAGCTTGTTACAGTTGTTATGATCCTTGTTGGTGCCATAGTCTCCAATATACTATATGATATGCCTGCCCTGGGAGTTTGGATAGCTATCGTGCTGGGAATGTTCCTGAGGCCTGTTCCCTGGAAGGAGGTTCCTGCAGCTCTGAAAGGCACTGTTTTTCTTCTCTGCCTTGTTACATGTGCATCGCTTATGCCTGTTGAAGAGCTTCCAAACGCTTCGTGGGGAACAGCATTTGCACTGGGATTCCTTTCATCGGTCTTTGATAATATCCCTCTTACAAAGCTCTGCCTCGACCAGGGACATTATGACTGGGGCATGCTGGCATACAGTGTAGGCTTCGGAGGTTCTATGATCTGGTTTGGATCGTCTGCCGGAGTAGCCATTACAAACAAATTTCCGGAAGGCCGTAATGTTGTACAATGGCTTAAAAACGGATGGCATGTTGCAGCTGCTTATGTTATCGGATTTTTTACTCTATACCTGCTCCTGGGCTGGGAACCGGCAGATAATAACGAGCATAAGATAAATAATTGTCCTGTTCCAGGGTGCCCGATGGCTGAAACTGTTGAACCTGTTTCGCAGGTCAACCTCCTGAATTAACAACAGGACAACTAATTAGTTTCGTTATTAAAATTGTTTTATTTATTTTTGGCGGAACTAAATTTTAATTTAATTATCATATAAATGATTCACAATAGGTTAGCTTTACTGCCTAAAGCCCTTAAGATGGCTTTTCTGTCGATTCTTTTTATTATGATGCCTGCTGCGATCTTTGCATCTTCAGGCGAAGTTCCCTCGCTGGGACCGGTGAGAATTGAATTTATAATATTTGGATTGATCCTGCTGGGGGTTGCCCTTTTTCATAAACAGACATTCTGGGTAGCGCTTTCCGGATTGGCAGTTTTGCTGATTTTTAAATTCGCCTTTGATCCCTCATTTCACCTTGGTGAGCACCTTTTCGGATCTACGCCTTTTGGTGAACAGCTGATGGACAAAGAATTGCGTCAGGGAGAGTGGGGAATTATTCTTAATCTACTCGGGCTGCTTCTCGGTTTTGCGGTTCTTTCAAAGATATTTGAAGAATCACATGTTCCAGATATTCTTCCGAGGTACCTGCCCGACGACTGGAAAGGGCCTTTCCTCCTTCTGGTTTTTGTATTCATCATGTCGGCATTCCTCGACAATATCGCTGCAGCCCTGATAGGTGGTACGATTGCTCTTGTTGTTTTCAAAAAACAGGTCCATATCGGATACCTTGCTGCTATTGTGGCTGCGAGCAATGC
>JAKLFN010000001.1 GCA_022711195.1 Bacteroidota bacterium | reverse complement strand
ATGAGCTTAAAGACAATCAATTACCATTTTTTCACTTTCATTTTATAAAACTGAGAGCGAAACCATTGATTTTAAATTTCCCGGATGCAGGAACCCTCAAACCTGTCCTTTTTTCAGGTTTACATGCGATATAGTTTTGACATGAATCTAATAACATGGCAGATACGATAAGGCGTAATTACATGCTCAGGGAGTATGATATTAAAGAGACTCCCGCAGGGAAACAGGTTGTGTTTTCAATTCGGTTTATCAAGCTCAACGGTGAATCTGTTTTCCTTCCCCGGGCGGTTGCCAGCGGCCTGCCGTTCAATATGTCGGAAAACAGGATGCGCGGGGTGGTCGCAGTAGACAACAAAGGTGACAAGGTCGGTCATCCTTATCCGGTAAGCATTGACCTGGTCACAGAGTGGAATGGATTAAAAGTCATTTTATGATGCATGGAAACAATCTACAATAACGAGGGAATTCCTCTTATCAGCTTCGGAAGGGCAACATATATGTCAACAACCGGGGCACCGCCGGCACGTTTGATCAGCAATCCTCATGATGAAATTGACTGGGCAGTAACAGTTGATGATTTAAGGATTGCTCCCTGGGGCGATAATAATGATTTCCCGCAGCAGGCAGATCTGCTGATAGAGAAAACAGGGGTGCTGAATACAGGACTCAGGACCCTGAGAAACGTTATAATGGGACAGGGTATATATCCCTGTAATGTCACGGGCCTGGATGAAGAGGGTAATGAGAAACTGGAGCTTATCCAGGATAAAAGTGTTCTTGCCTTTTGTGGCAGTCGTATGGTCCGGAGATATTTCGAACGCGCCCTGAGGGATTATCTGAAGTTCGGCCGCTGCTTCCCGGAGCTGATACCTAATCAGGATGGATCTTCAATCGTTGGTATCAATACAATCAATGCTTATTACTGCAGGTTATCTGAGGCGAATATCAGGGGCGAGGTTGAGCACTGCATTGTTTCGGGCGACTGGCCCGATCAGCCCAAGCCCGGGTACAAAAAGATACCTGTACTTTCGGATTATGATCCTTATGAAGATCTTCAGTCCCGCCGCCTGGGCCGTTCCCTGGGGAAAAGCTCACTGATCTATCCGCTGACTGACAGCTGGAGCAACCGTGACTATTACTCGCATCCTATCTGGTGGAGTGCAAAGCTCGCCGGATGGATCGATATCGCTCACCAGATACCTCTTTTTATCAGGCGGATGTATGAAAACGCTATGGCCATCAAGTGGCATGTTAAGATCCCTTACGCATTCTGGGATAAGATGTTCCCTAAAGGCAACTATGAAGATGAAGCAGCGCGTAAAACTGCTATCAACAATTATCAGAACAAGATAGAGGAAAATCTCTGCAGCTCCGATAAAGCCGGGAAGGCTCTCTTTACCGGCTTTGAACTCGGACCGCAGGGGAAAGCTGAGGAGCAATGGGAGATCGACGAGCTTAAAATCGACATGACGGCTGCCGAAAAACTCGTGACATCTGCCGCAGCAAATTCGGAGATCCTTTTCACCCTGATGATCAATCCCAATCTGCTTGGAGCCGGTATGCCTGGTGGAACCTATGCCGGCAACCAGGGCGGAAGCAACATCAGAGAAGCCTTCCTCGTGAATATAGCAAATGCATGGATCGACCGTCAGAACCTGCTCGATCCTCTCGAATGCATGCTCAGATACAACGGAGTTACCGATGTCGAGCTCCGCTTCCGCAACACAATTTTAACCACGCTGGACACTGGTGCCGGCACTAAAAAAGTATTAAGCTGATGTTTTTCTCAATAGATGAAGATACGTTTCTCTGCCAGGTAAGAGAATTCATCCCTGCTTCGGTCGCTACCAGTAGGGAAAAAGTCTCGCCTTTTATAGATGCTGCAGAAAGAAAGTATATCCTCCCGATCTTAGGCAGGGAACTGTATGATGACCTCCACCTGCTCAGCACCGACAGCGATGCATGGAGCGGCAGCGGTGAAGATCGCGATAAGAGCACCGAGCTCCTCAGGCTGATCAGGATCTCGGAGATCAATCTCGCCTATTACCTTGGCTTCGATGTTCTGAACACGAGGATCTCCGATATAGGATTTCAAAGAGCAGATTCAGAAAGCTTCAAGGGGCTGTACAAATACCAGGAGCAGAACCTGAAAAATTACTTTCGTGATACCGGATATAATGGTATAGATGACATACTGCAGTACCTTGAGGATTACATCGCATACTTTCCGGAGTGGGAGGATTCTGCCAATTATACCAGTCGTAAGTCTGCTATCATTAAAGATTCGAAAGCCTTCAATGCTATTTGTAATATAAATGGGAGCCGTCTTATTTTCCTGGCCCTGCAGCCCTTTATCCAGCAGGTCATGGATATTGATATCAGGTCAGCCCTGGGAGAAACCATTTACGGTACTCTTCTTTCGCAGCTGGCAGGTGATGAACCTGATACGGCTTATACCGCACTTGCTGCCCAGATACAAAAACCGCTCGCCTTCCTGAGCGCAGCTCTCCTGGTAAAGAATACAGGTAAGCTTACGGAGAAAGGATTGTACTTTGAGTCTCAATCCGCTAACAATCCCGATAATATCTCCATGACTCCGGGAGGAGAAGCCAGCAGCAACTATGCGTATTACCGCTCTACCGGCGAGCAGTATCTCGAGACGCTTCGAAAATACCTCCGGGACAATTTTGAGGATTATCCTGGTATTACCGGATCTGTCTATTCACGCGATAACGACGACAAGAAAACCTTCTTTACATGATTGCCGTCGATGTTCAATACCGCCCGCTTGGTTTTCTTCCCGCTGCCAGGAAGAGTTTTTTTCTGCCTGTCCGGTGGAGTGAGCTCAGTGAGCAGCAGCTCGAAAATGTTTCCCTGGTGTTGAATCCGGATGTGAATGAAGATATTTTAATCAGCTTAATCCTTCGTATGAGCAGGTTATTCGCCCGTAGGCTCGACAGCTATCAGAAATTTTCGATTCTCAGGCAGTTAAAATATCTCCGGCAGAGCGACACATGTGACATGTTTATTATTACCAGGCTTTCCGGTCTCCATGCTCCGGAAAGATATCTCCGCAATGTGACCTTCGGCCAGTTTATCTTCGGCGATACCTACTGGCTCAGTTATATCGACGGGAGGAAGGAGGACCTCAATAATTTCCTGGCATGCTTCTACACTGCAGGGAAGTTTTCCGACAGCGACATTGAGAAGAATGCAGCGCTGATATCTCAGGAGAGCAGGAAAAAGCGCGAAGCGATAGCCTTTAATTACGGACTTATCCGTGAATGGCTCGCGAAGAGGTATAAATATGTATTTGAAAAGCAGACAAAGAAGAGAAAAAGAACCAGATCAAACGGCTGGGTTGGTGTTTTTGATGCAGTTGTCGGCGATGATATAATAAATGCCGATAAATATGCAGACACTCCTCTTTCCCAGGTCCTGCGATACATGGATAATAAGATAAAGGAACAAATCAAAAAGAACTGATATGGCCTCAAAGTTTGCCGACCTGGTCACATATTTTGAAAAGCTCGCGAAGGAACATACCGAGATCCGTCACTCAGAGAAATCGAAGCATTTCTTCCGCTTCGAGCTCGATGAAGTACTTGCAGGGCTTACCTATAAAATGAACTTCCCGGCTCTTATCCTTGAAGCCTATGACTTTGATTATTCTGATTCCCGGTCTGACAATGTCATCAAGCAGCGTAACGGGGCATTTATCATAATTGACAAAGTATCCGATTCCGGCGACTTCGCCAGGATCCATGAGGTGTGGGATAAATGCGAACAGATCGGCGAGGATATTTTAGTAAGGATGCGGCGCGATAAATCACTCCGCCAGGAACCCGTTCTCCGGGATTTTGATATCTCTCAGTCAGCGGGGATCCCTTTCGATGTTCGCGCCCTGGGACATTACGGGATGCGTTTTACATTTTCGCTTGGCAGCGCTGTTAATAACGAAGTAGATCCGACGCGATGGCTGACGTAGATCCTAAAAATATCAGTCTCGAGGAGTATAATAAGCGAGTAACAAGCTGGGGTACTCAGACCGGCCTTAAGATACGTGCCTCAATCCGGATGCTCACAAAGAAAGGGAAGGGAGATCTTTTAAAGTCCCTCAGGGCAAAAGCCTATAAGTTCTACGGAGAGGTCGACAGGCTGGCTTTTCGATTCGTCAGGCATGGAGTATTCTTTCATAAAGGAGTCGGAAGAGGCTATGCAATGAGTGGAGGAAAGGTTATCCGGGTAAGCGGATCAGCAAGCACGGCATACTGGAAGGAATATGCCAGGCAGAAAAACAGATCCTTTGAGCCGAAGGTGCTCCGGGCTGCAGCTATGCAAAGGAAGCCTGTTGAGTGGTTTAACCCGGTAATCAACGATAATATTGATCGTCTTGCAGATATGGTTGCAGAGATGCGCGCGGACGTCGCTGTTAATGCCACGAAAATATTGATAAAATAATGGCGAACGATAAGAAATACGACAGGCATATTAACATCTGGATCAACGGGAAGGAGGTCAAGAATGATCTTGCATCCATGGAAAAGGAACTCTATAAAATGAGGAAAGAGTGGAAGAGGATGGAGGTTGGAACTCAGGAGTGGCTTGACAAAGGCAACGAGATCAAGAAGCTGAAGGGCATTGTTGATGAACATAACGCCAGTATCCGTAAAACGCCCGGCCTCCTGGATAAGATAAAGGGATCCTTCGGCATGATAACAGGGGTAATTGCCGGAGCTGTCGCCGGTTTCGAATCCCTCCGGGGTATTATCGAGGCGACCGACAACCTCTCCGACAAGTTTAACGCTACCCTGGGCGGGATGAAGGAAGGCCTTATGTCTGTCAAACAGGCGATTGCTACAGGCGATCTGACCAACTTTTTCAAGAACCTGGCTGATGCTTACAGTGAAGGGAAGCGTTATGCCGAAACTCTTGATGCTATCGGTGACAGTGCACGGGCTCTAACCCTCGAGGAAAGTAAGATCGCAGACAGGATCCTCGAATTGAAGATCATCATGATGGATGCTACCAAAAGCCGGGAGGAACAGATCGCAGCTGGGGAGGAAACCGAAAGGCTGCAGGCCCAGCTGGCAGAAAAGAGGGTTACCCAGGCAAAGAAGAACCTTGAGAATGAAATGTCAAATGCCCGCCAGAGGAGCAAGCTTACCGACGAAGAGATACGGGGACTCCTCGACCAGGATGAAGCTTACATGAAACTCCTGGAGACCGGTCAGAAATATACTGAGTTGCAGAATAAGTTGAAGCTTATGCAGGCCGGCACTGTTACTCCTTATGGTACGGTAATATCCGCCAGCCAGGACGAGATAAAAAAGGTAGCCCAGGAAATTGAGAATATGGGCATGGTGGGGGAATACGCTTCGCGGGTATATGTTGGTTGGAGTAATATTGTCGAAGACCAGCGCGAAAAGCTGGTACAGTATGAAGTTGACGTTGCCGATGCTCGCAGATCTGCTACAGAAGATATTCTTCGCCAGATAACACGGCTTAATTCCGCCCGTGCTTCTGAAGCCGAACAGGCGAAAAAATCTGTAGAACAGATCCAGGCATATTATGAAAAATACGGACTGAATGAAGCAGAAGCCAGGGAACCGGGTGCTGCCTATAATCCGGAGGAATTCATGCGCCTGGAGGAAGAGGAGCTTCGCAGGAAAGCGAAGGAGCAGGAAGAAAAGGATAATGACAAAAAGGTTAAGGACGAAGAAAAGCGCCAGGAGGCTTATCTGAAAAGCCTCGATGAAGGTACTGAGGCAGCACGGAAGGAATGGGAGGAACGAAGGGCAAATGAAAAAGAGTCGCTCGACGAAATGCTCATGTACTACATGAATTATGCCGAGGCCGTTGGTGCTGAGCTTGGAAAGGCAATTGCAGAAGGAGATAACCTGCTAAAAGCAGCGGCAAAACAGATGCTGCTCTTTCTGATCGACGAGCTGGCAAAGAAGGCAAAAGTTTATGAGGCAGAAGCCATAATAAAAAACATTGTGGCATACGGGCCTATTGCTGGTACCATACGGGCCGCGGCAATTACCCTGGCAATTGAAACAGCCTTGGGTGCAGCCAGGGCTGTAGTGATGAAAAATCTCTGGACCGGTGGTTATACTGGATCCGGGGGTAAGTATGAGCCGAAAGGGATAGTACACGGTGGGGAATGGGTTGCATCCGCTGGTATGGTACAGAATCCCAGGACCGGTGCAATCATCGCTGCTCTCGAAAATGAGAGGCAGAGGACCAGAGGGTTTGCAGATGGAGGTTATGTCCCGGCGTCAACTTCACCTGCAGCCGGTCAGTCTGGTCAGGTGCTGCAGCCACAGGATCCCAGGCTCATAAGCCTGATGATTGGAATAGAACGCCTGCTCGCTAAGCTTGACAGCGAGGGGGTAAAAACAGTCTGGGGATATAACGACGTGCATAAGGTAAGAAAAGGACTAGAAAAGCTTGGAGGGATAGAGGATGCTGTAAGCCGCTAAACCTGTCCTTTTTTTGAAAGCTTACTACTAATAGTTTTGAATCGCTTAAAGTAAAATATAAAATCAGACAGCTATGAGTAAAGTGTTGGATAAGAATTATTACCCGGTTCCATTTGAGGGCGGCAGCTCCCTGGTTAAAACAGAGACCAGCGGAACCAGTACGATCGAGACTCATGAGTTCTACAATAAGGACGGCAAGGTGGTATTCTACTGGAAGCTGAAGAAAGACAGCAACGGTAACCTGACGGATTTCAGGCTGAAGGTTCCTGGCTCTCCGGCTACTGCCAGCGCGACTTATAAGAATTACGACAACATCACATAGTAGAGCTATGCGCGGACGAGTATCTTTAAATATAGGTAAGCCCCGGCTTACTCCTGATCCGATGCTGGGCAGTGCCTTCCGGGAGGGTGCAGAATCGTGGAGTACATACTGGGCGTCACATTTATTTGACGAAGCTGACCTTAATTTTAGAACAAAGTCAAGAAGTGAACTATCTCTTGTAGATGATTTCGGGAGTAATGCATCAATATTACTGCCCTGTATTGCCGCACGCACAATTAGTGCGGGTAATAATGACCCCAGTGCAACGAGCAGTATTTCTATTGTGGCAAATACAATCTGGGTAGTAAGAATGAGAGGTAAGGCCGGGCCGTATGGGAATCTTTGCAGTACAGATGGGGCATTGGGCATAAGAGATGCCTATTCTGGTGGCGTTAAATATAGTTTCCTGTGGGGCGACAAAAAAACGGCGGTTGATAATATTACAGATGTCGCCTGGGATAATGTTAATATTAAAGTATTTATCATTTACGCCGGCAAGTTCTGGATATTGCCAGGGGACACAGACATGAGTGATGCGTCATTAACAAATATCATCAATAACACCACTCCGACAAAAACGGTTACAGGCACGTTAACACCGGATAATAGTAAGTTATATTACGTCAGAATACCGTCGCTGGCAACCACATACGAAGCCGATTGGTATAAATCATTTATCGGAACCGTAACCGATGGAGTTATTACCTGGCAGGCGAAGCATATTTTTAACAATAAATATTATGTGTACGACCTGCTTGGTAATGACCACATCCCCTTTGTGACAAACCTAAACTATCCTGCGATACTTTATACAGCAGAAGGCGATAGGACTACTTTAGATATAGGACATACACGCTGTATAAAATCTGGAGAAAAACCCTTCTCCTTACCATATATTAACGGAGAACCTGATTTAGCAGCTCCTTTATTCTCCGGTTTTGTACGAATAACAGATAACCCGGCGATTGCCACAAAACATAATTATGCCGACAGCCTTATAGAATTTCAGGGGGATCTGTGGGACAGATCAAACACAGATATTTATGAGGACTTAGCGAGGGCGGCTACGACATATTATGATGTGTTAAATCCAAAGAGATGGCATCCCTCAGAGTTGAATAGATTGCAGATTAACGATTGGCTAAAGTCTGATTATAGGGGGATGTGGTTTCCTAAGATATTACCAAATTCAGTTGATGAGGAAGAATGCTTGAGTATCGACGAGATATTTTCTTATTCGACAAATAAAATTGGTACTGACTTTAATAAGGTACTGCTCTATTGCAATGATTATGATTTAATTATGATCTGATGGCTACGAAAGTAATATATTTGCTCGATCCTTACAACGATGTAATAAAAGTTAACACCTTATCTGATAGCGTTTTTAGGCTTAATCTTAATAAGTCAATAATTTACACACAAAAGGAATTATTTGATGCAATAATTGCTGTTGCAAAATTAAATGTATCCGAGGACGAAGTAACGAGAATTTTCAGATTTGCTTCTTTACATCAGAATAATATTAAAAATCTTCGTCATGCTACGGTAAATGCTTGTAATCTTTTGCAATGGCACAACTCTTATTGTGACAATATCTGTGGGGACATAGCTCATATAATTTGGGCAATTTTCTACCACTTCATCGGTAATAATCAGGGTACAATAGGTGGAGGGGATATAAATGGTAGCCATGTCTGGAATAGTTTCTCGCCGGGGTATGACGGCTGTGCTGATAATATCAACAAGATACCTTTTTATAAAGGGGAATATGAGCCTGCTAATTTTACTGACCTGGAAGAAGATGAGGCCTTATATAGCGAGCCACTTAAGAAATTAGGGGCATGGCATTATACAAAAACCAACTATACAAGTTACGTTACTAATTCGCAACCAGGGGCAATGTCGGAAGATTATCTTTCCACGATTGATAACGTATATATGAGAATGCCGGGTGGATGTTCTTTTGTATTCCCCGTAAAGTCTTCTAATATACCAAAATGTGAAGATGGTACTGATATTGGGGTTTACGCTAATCTTATTCTAACAATCCCAACAGGGGTAACAGGTAGCGTTGAGATGCCGTTTAATTTGCTTCAGATCACCGGAACTGGAATCGTGGTTTTGGATGGAGTTACTTATGATCTGCCGGATGATGAAGCAGCTCTGAAAACAGCCTGTCAGACTACTAAGTATGAAGATGAGAAATGGTTGCACTCATTTAGCGTAGTAACGAATACCGGTGGTCTTGAAGTTGAGTTTTTAGTTAATTATTGCAGAGTACTGTTGTTTAAAAAAAATATTATTGATTACGAAATTTCATCCGGGGCAATAACATTTGAGAGGGCAAAAACATTGATACCAGTACCGACTCATATATTAGCTGTAAATAAACAGGATAGCGGCAAATGGACATTAGATTTTAAAACTTATTTCGCGAAGAATAAAAGTTTTAAAGTCCCGCTGCAAATCACCGGGTGGGGACTCAGAGGTATATATTTTCTCCCAAATACACAGGGAAAATATGCACAAACCAGATGGTTCCAAAACGTTGACGTAAATACGGTAACTGCGATAGATGCGGGAATAGCAGTAATTGATAAATGTTGGTCTGCAAAACTCATGCCCCGTGATGATTCTTTTGCTTCAACGCTCGAACTTTCGTTTACCGCCATTGATGACAGCGATACTTATTACACTACTGATGGTACAACCCCTGATGCGACAAAGACAAAATATACTGAGCCGTTTACGATCTCTGTAACGACAACGGTTAAGTGGATCAATATAAAAGAGGGCTATGCAGATAGCCATGTAAACTCAAGGGTAATAACGAAAAGTTAGTGACTTACGGATAACGACACCACAAAAACAATGATACTGATTTACACCATATTATTCATCCTCATTCAGCCGGTTTTTGAAGCGGTTCAAAACGCTTTCAAGCCCGGATGGTCTTCTATCGTAAGAATAATTAATCCGGCTATCAGGATTATAATCGGGGCGATATGGTTTTTCACTTGCACCTCTCCGACAATCTACTATGTGCCGACCTGGCAGCTGATAGTTGGATATATCCTTGTGTGCTTCGCCCTTTATGATAGTATCTGGAATCTCACCTCTATCATCTGCGGAAAAAAGATTTCAATCTGGTATTACGGTGACACAAAGACATACGACCTGGTGATGGCAGAGCTCGACACGTTTGGCTGGATGATGAAGGCCGTAAGTATATTGGTTGGAGGATCTATGTTATTAGGATGGTCGGCATGAAGGAAGCGAGAATGAAACGGGACAACACTGGTTACGAAGAGGGTTACTTTCTGACTCTCGATCAGGTTTATGATCTTGTGGTGGAGGTTGGCCAGGCTGATGCAGACGGATTGCTGAATAAAAAAAAGTTTATTGAAGAATACTTAAACAAAAGATAACTAAGCGATGACTCTGACTACTATATCAATACTTGCCGAAGGATCTGTTGTCATCCCCGTATGGGTAATATCCATTTTTGTTACAGTGCTGGTTTCGTTGCTGACCACCTGGGGAATCCTTACAGCCACAAAGGCCAATCTCGAGGTAAGGGCAAAACGTAACGAAGATGACATTCAAAAACTCCAGAATGAAAAAGTCAATAAGACAGAGTTCAGAATGATCTGCGAGTCACTTAATCGTATTGAGAACAAACTTGACCAGCATATAAATGAGGAGTGATGATTACAAGGAGTAAATATTTCCACATCAGAGAACTGGTCTGTCCTCATGTCTTTCAAAAATTTAGAGAGAGGTCCTGGCAGTTTATTGATTCCCGGCTTATCTACAACCTTGATACGATCCGGGAAAGACTAAACAAGCCTGTTTATGTCAACATTGGAGATCTCACGCAAAGGGGATTGAGGTGCAACCTTTGTTCCCTGGTTAAGGAAAAGGAAGATGTGTACATGTCCGCTCATGTACTGGGCAAGGCTGTTGATTTTAATGTGAGGGGTATTGAGGCTGACATAGTGAGATTGTGGATTGCAAAGAATGGTCATCTGCTTCCCTATTCTGTGAGAATTGAAAGCGGTGTGACCTGGGTCCATATGGATGTTTATGAAACGAACACAGATCAAAAAGTATATTTCTTCAAACCGTAACGCGATGAAAGAGTTGCCCTGGATAATGAAAATAAACTTTGTGGCAGTGTGGAAATTTATCAAAAGATACATTCTGCGAAAGAAGCCTGTTCAGCCTCAGTTTTTCGGGTTACAGAGAGATAAGCCTGATACCAGGGATATTCTGTACAAGATTCGGATGCCCGGGCTCGCTCCTTCTACAACCAACATGCAGAACATTCATCAGTTTGCTCTCAGGTATGATCAGGGCAGCCTGGGATCCTGTACTGCAAATGCCGCTTTGTATGCTTTCCGCAGGGTGCTTCAGGTAAACGGCCAGCCTGATTGGGAAGCTTCCCGGCTCTTTGCTTACTACAATGCCAGAACCGACGATTGTAAAAGTGAAGATTCAGGAGCCTCCATCCGTGACGTGATAAAAGGACTTGCAAAATACGGAGTCTGCCATGAAAAAACCTGGCCTTATGTGATCAGCAAGTTTGCAACCGAACCCGATGCTGCTTCATTCTTTGAGGCTATTGATCACCAGGCTATAAAATATGAGCGTCTCCCTCAGACCAGGGAAGCCATCATGGATGCTGTTTGGAGAGGATATCCTGTCGTTTACGGGAAGCTGCTTTATGAGTCTTTTATGACCGAGGATGTTGCAAAAACCGGGATTGTCCCTTATCCCCGCAAATGCTGGGATGGACAGATAGGAGGGCATGCGATGATGATTATCGACTATGATGAAAATTATACAGTCGAGATGAACAGCTGGGGATCTGCCTGGGGACAGGGTGGAATATGTAAGGTCCCCTGGAAATATGTTCTCGATCCCTCGCTCGCTTTTGATTTCTGGGTGATTTACATAACCGAATAGTAACCAAAAAAAATGAAAATGAAAAAATTTCTTGCTTTTGTAATGATGATCTTCGTCACGGCAATCGCCGTGATCGCAGCACAGCCCGACACTATTCCTGTGAATATTGTGACCGGGGGCGATTCAATACTTGATATTCTCAAGTCGAACTGGGCAGTCCTGGCAGTAATCTTTTATTCTGTTTTTGAGTTCTGGATCTCTCAGACCGGAAAGATAAAAGAAGGGTCATTCCTTGCCCTGATTATAAATTTTGTAGGGAAGTTTTTCCGTAAACAGCTGCCTGTTGTCAAGGGTAAGTTTCTGACCGAGACACAATATAAGGCGGTTCGCGGATTAA
This sequence comes from Bacteroidota bacterium, assembly GCA_022711195.1. The sequence continues at coordinate 31,794 of JAKLFN010000001.1, read as the reverse complement.
AGATAATGGTTCTGCTTTTGTTCCTGATCCCTCTGTCAGCTTCAGCACAAGGTCCCTGGGATGGATTCTTTAAACCAAAAACAGGGATAAAAACGGATCTTCTTAAAGCAGATGGCGATCAGTCAGCTGAATGGTTTTTCCGCCCGGCGGCTACGCTGACGGCACTGCAGTTCAGCTATGATAAGGATCTCGGCGCGTTCACCTCTTCAACATTTTCTTCCACGGGCGTTGGTCTCGGTTATCAGCATTATGTAGAGAAGAACGGCACCCTTGTTAATAATTTTGGAGTTAATGCTCTTTTGATGCTGGATGCTTCTGAAGCCGATGCGGGACTTGCTGCAGCTGCTACGTTTAATGCTCTGCAATTTGTCAACGTCGGAGGAGGATACAACTTCACAGAAAAACAATTTTTTATTATTACCGGAGCAATCTGGAATTTTTAACACTCAACATGGCCCTCGACGCAACAGTAAAGCTACTAAATACGATTCCGGAGCTGGTTCTTACAGGTTCTCCGGTGCCTCTTAAATTTGAGGCATCGGAGAACCTTATCGAGGACGAAGGATCCGCAGCCGAAGTTGTATTGACATGGACCGCCGTTGCTATTGCCGGCGAATATTTTGATCTTCTCCTGGCAGGGGAAACGGTCCGCTTTACCTGTGCCGCAGCACCTGACAGCTCGGGCCTGCAGTTTCACGACAATTCAGGAGGCGCAACCCTTATCTCCTGGGTTTCGATTGTTGCAGCTGACCTGGCGAAGCATTATCTTATTGCAAGGTTTTACGATCTTGATGTTGCCGGAGCTGCCATTACCATCACTGCCAAGGAGCCCGGATCCGCTTACTCTCTCGAGTTCACAGCCGGAGCGGGTATTGATGTAACTCCCGATGAAACGAATAAGACAGGAGTTGATTATGCAGTGAGGGCTTTTTATGTCATCGCGGTTCTGCTTTACTGTGACGATGAATTTGTTACAGAGCTCACTCTTAATGTAGACAGCGACGGGCTCGCAGAGACCGACATAAGCAAGCTCCTTGCAGCCTACGTAAGTGCCGACTTCAGCTGGCCGGAAAGCGATGCTGATTTTATTTTTGCCAGGGCTGGCAATGTGAAGACCTGGTCATTCAAATATGGTGAGCGCTGGGGATCCGGTACCTATACCGCGCTGCAGGAATCGGATACTTATTATGCCATGCTCGGAGGGCTCTCCTGGGCCCAGTTCGCAAAGCTCAACGCCGACGCTTCAAGCTTCTGGGCAAAGCTGGAGTATAATAAATACTTCCTGTCCTGGGCACCGCTCACCAGGTATATATCCGCTACCGAGCCGGCGAAGCTTTATTATCTGAACTACTCGGCAGCCACTACCCTTAATGTCAAAGCGAAACTCTTTACAGCTGATTCGGATAGCACTATTGATGTTGACAGCATTGTTGCAGATGACAAGGCAGTGTATGAGATAGTCCTCTCTCCGGTTAAATTAGAATATACCGGACTCTCCGACAGCACTCTTGTTAAGATAGAGGTGTGGATTGAAAACGAGTCAGATACCCGAATCTCTGAGATCCGGACTTATGTAATCGATTACAATGACTACGGACCGGAGAGATACTTCCTCTTCCTGAATTCCCTCGGAGCTTACGAGATAATCAGGGCAACGGGGATCCTGAGGCGCAAAGATAATTATGACCGTACCGTCGCCCAGGTGGGGATCGATTCTGATTATACATCGAAAGATAGGGGTGAAGTATCGGTTGAGAACAAAGAAACTCAGATCTGGCAAATAGCTCTTGGCTGGCTTAACCGTTACGCGGATGCCGAAGAATTCCGTAACTGGCTCCGCGATTTTGCCCTCTCGAAAGAGGTCTACATGATTGCAGGAAATACTCTTAAGCCGGTTCGGATTCTGAACACAACTTTCGATTTCGGGGGCGATAAGGATATGGTCCGGAGGTTTGAGATCGAATTTGCTACTGCTTACCAGAATGATCATTTTACTAAAGAGATAACACAAAATCTGTACAACGAAGATTTCTCGAGCGATTTTGAACAAGCACAATAAATCATGGCAGCATATGAAACTATAGATGCATTGAAGGATGCAATCAACGAAACGATCTACAGCAACAGCGCTGGCATGATCACGGCAGAAGCCCTGCAGGAGCTGCTGCATGACATTGTGGATACTCTCGATTCTCTTGACGGGGTTTCCTCCGGATCCGGCGGGTCAGGTGACTCCTTTGGTTATACCCAGACAATCAATCTTACCGGAGGGGAAGATCCTACCAGGGTAACAACAACGCTCACTGACGAGCCAATTTCCATCATGATTCTGGATTCAGAAGGAAGAGTAATCACTTCCCTTCTCGAGATAACAATGTCGCTGGTGGGAGAGGTATATGTACTTGATATCTACTCGGTCGAGGACGTAACGAATGGAAAACTTAAAATTATCTATTAAATATGAAAAAATTACTTCTGCTTTTCTTGATCTGCTTTTTAACGATCCCTGTTCTCCAGTGCCAGACCGGTAAAGGATGGAACCGCAACCGTAGCAAATGGAACCAGCTCGACAGTGCTTATTTTGCCAAAGACGTTAATGTGAACGGATCTCTCCGGGTAAAGGAGGACAGCTTGAAAATAGGCGATCAGTCCATGGGAGATGCAATGCAGAACTGGTTGGATCTTCAGCTTACCAATGCCCTGGATGTAGAGGATTATGTTTTTATGAAAGCAGACGCAGATCAGGCCGGAGAGGCAGTTAGCTGGGAGGGCATGGTTAATTACGTGGCTGCTAATGGAGGAGGTGGCGGCGGGGGATATGAATATACCTCATTTATTGTTGGCTCGACGACCGGAGCTCCTGCGAATGCTGATACGAGCTTTACTATCTCACAGATGGCAGGAGATGCAATTGAATTATATCGCGGGACAACCCTTGACCTTCATAAGCAATATCTGAATGAAACTCCTACAAACGGCCGGACCGGCTATAGGTATAATGCTTCCGGGACCATTGTAGTCCGACCTGCATGGTCGACCGGAGATCGTGCCTTTATCAAGGCGGTACCTTCAGGATCTGTGACTAAAATAACATTATCAGGGGGCGAGTCATCATTATTAACAGGACTGCGGGCCGGCTGGAAAATGGACGAAAGCGCAGGGACTTCTGTAATTGATGTGACAGGAACCTATACCGGCACAACTAACGCAACTGTGAATCAGCCAGGGAAATTTGGCACAGCTCATTCATTTAATGGAAGCCAGATGGCTACGTTTGGCGCAGACGTCGGAGATCTGGGGCTGAATGATTTTTGTTATAGTGTATGGATCTATGTACCCACATTGCAAAGCGCATACAATGGGTTCATCGAGATGCAGTCAAACGTGGTATCGTTTTATGCGATGGTTGATGCGGATAATTACATAAGGGCAGTCATAACCTTTGATGATACAAATTACATCAATATAGTTTCAAATTCAGCTATCACGGCAGAGGCATGGACCAATATTCTTGTAACCTATGACAGGGACGGGAATGGAACATTGTATATCAATGGTACGGCGCAAACGGACGTTGAAGATATCTCCGCTCATGAGGCCGTAAACATTGCAAGTAATATTGATTTCAGGATAGGAAGAGGAGGTACGTCTTCCTGGTATTTTGTCGGCTCAATAGATGATCCGTTTTTATGGACGAAAGTGCCGACTCAGGATGAAATTGATGATATACAGGAAGGAACTCATCCCTGGTGACATGAAGAAGATACTATCCATATTATTGCTTTTTATCCCCCTTGTAGTTCAGGGGCAGAACTACTATGTGGCGAGCTGGGGATTTGATGCTGTGGGTGCAGGCACAAATGAAGCTCCGTGGAAAACATTATCTTATGCAGCCGATCAGGTAACACTTTCCGGTTCTGTCATTAATATTATGACAGATATAACGGACAACAACAGAGTTAATCTTGATGCGGGAGTAAGCATTGTAGGAATCGGGACACAGACTATCACCACCAATTATGTTGCCACATCAACTTCTGATGCTTATCTGAGATTATACAGTTCATCTCTTACCAATGGTAGGCAGTCAATCTCTTACATTCATTTTGACGGGAATAACACAACTGCCACACGTGCTATATGGGTGGGATACAGGAGTAATGTTGAAATACACCATTGCACTATTGAGGACTTTTTATATGCTGGGATTCATTTTAGAAATCAAATAGACTGGACGCACCCTCCTTCGGTTTACGCAACAGGTAATAGCGTACATCATAATACTTTTCTTAATTGCTCCCACATGCACTCAGGCGATCCGGCACAGCTTAGACTCGATGGGCAGGATGGCATGATAATATATGCTAATGTATTTGACCAACGGCAGAGATCGTTAGGTGATAACGGGGCAAATGTTCGCTGGTGTAATGTGCAGAATATTAAATTATATTCCAATACTTTCTACAAGAATGATAATGAGGTGGTCGCTAATGGTGATTGGAATTTCTTCGGAGAATTATGGCATAACAAAGGTGATTGCGAAATATATGATAATATCTTTTACGGTCATGCCACGCTTGACATAGCAGGATTTGATAATGAGATTATTTCAGGGAATACTTTCAGTTATAAAATATATAGAAATAAATGGCTAAATAATGTAAAGAATAATCCTGTACTGCTTAGCCCTGACAATTACTCGCACCAATATGCGATTACAATCGAAGGCACAGATCATGAGTATTTGTATGTATATAATAACCACATTCAAAGATATGGTTATGGTATAGAGATAGCGACAGGATCATCAACACCAACAGGCATACCCGCAAGGAACTTTTTACATGACCATTTTTATATCTACAATAACATATTTGAGGACATGGGTTATGCCACTTATACTTATTCGGCAGCCATTGTTCTTATTAACGAAGTCAACGATCCCGGTTATACTAATACCTCCTCCAATTGGTGGATCGTAAATAATGTGATGACAGGAGGGAACCGATGTTATAACGGGATCCGTTTTACAATTATCGGAGAGGGGAGTAACATACACATTAAAAATAACATCATTTACGACTTTACGAATTATGCTGTTTACATAACGAAGCGAACTACTGACGTCACGGATTTGACCGATTTTTATGTAACCTACAATGACCTGTATTCTAACGGTACTAATGCAACCTATATCAATCCCGGGATTTTTCAGACTAACGTTAACATTTCCACCGGTAATATAACACAGGATCCGCTTTTCGTTTCATCAACAAATTTTCATCTTCAGGCGAATTCCCCCTGTGTTTTATCGGGTACAAATATATCCTGGTTAACGAAAGATTACGCCGGAAATGATTACATGTATCCGAATCCGAGCATGGGAGTCTATGAGATAGCAGGAGATAATATCCCGGTGCTTACAACAACAGCAATCAGTTCAGTAACATCTACTACTGCGGTATCGGGGGGAAATATATCCTCAGACGGGGGATCCGCAGTGACAGCCAGGGGCGTATGTTACAGCACGTCCGCATCTCCGACGCTTAGTGATTCTCATACTTCCAACGGCTCAGGTACCGGCAGTTTTATTTCAAACCTTGCACATCTTACGCCTGCTACGACTTACTATGTAAGAGCTTATGCAACCAATTCGGCAGGCACCGCGTATGGGAACGAAAGATCTTTTGTGACAAAACCCGCAGTAATTTCGGTCAGCATCGCAAAACTTCTTGACCAGTTTTTTGTGATAAATAATACTCTGACAAAGATATCGGTGGAATAATGCAAATCTTTGTTAATGATATCCCGGTTCCTTTCTTCGGAAGCATTACCCTTCGCTTTTCGAATCCTCTTTTCAGTAAGACAGGAGGCCACAGCTTTCCTGTTTCTTTCCCTGCTACCGTGCCGGCCGTGCAGAAGGCTTTCGGTTTCCCTTCGATCCTCGAGGCAGAAAGCCTGCCAGAGATACCGGCCAGGATTCAGGCGGAACACTTATCTCTGAAAGGGTACTGGAAAGTCACAGACGCCTCTGATACCGTCGTCGAAGCATATTTTGTCGGCAATGATTCCGCTTTCTATGAGCAGATCCGGGGTAAATACCTTACAGATCTCACTTATAACGGGATCACAAGGCCTGCCGGATTCGCTGCGACAAGGCAGGAGGTGGTTGATTATATGAGCACGCTTATCAACCTTACATATCCCGATGCAGATTACACGGCTTATTGTGCTTATATGCCAAAGGCCCTGGGTGATGAAACAGATGAAGATGTTAAGTTTGTAAATCCATGCCAGGGAGCGATCAATCCCGCTTTTGTCATCCCTGCTTCGGATAAGCTTAACAGCACCGTTTATCTTTTTGCGGGCACAGTGATCGACTATATTTTTTCAGAGCACAACTACAAGATCGAGCGGAATATTTTTCGCACGGATCCGGACCTGAAAACGCTTACTCTCTTCAACAACTACAACCGCAATGCTTACTGGGAATTTGATTACCGCACGCTGGTACCCAGGAGGCTGATCTCTGAATTTCTTGAGAAGATCTCCGCAACCTTTAACGTCGGGTTTTTCATCGATAATGAACGCGGGACTGTCATCATAGACTACTTTGATAACATTGTGGTAAACACTTTGGAAACCGACCTCAAGCTGATAGGGCGCAAAAACGATCCTCAGAAACCTTCCGGATTAAAGCTCTCTCAGGAGCAGGTCGACACCTTTGTCGCTCACAACTACGAGGAGGAGACAGATCTCCCGGGAGACACTTCGGTAATCAACTACATTGATACAGTAAGGGATATTGATCCGAATGTGATTGCACCTGGTACAATATACTTTGTGCGTAATGAGGAGACCTATTACGTCGTGCATATGCTTTCGCTCTCAAGCAGGGAATTTCGGAGAATTTGCCCGGGGAATCTTCCCTATATCCTGGGCGATGGCAGCCAGGACGGCGATGAAGCAGCCGGCTGGCCAGGCATGTATAACCACGTAGAAGAGCTCTCTTATGAATACCTGGGAGAGACAGAGACCGTCAACCGGTCCTGGCTGATACCGATGTGGGAGCAGGAATGTAATTACAGGCCTGGCGGAGTATGGTGGCTCACGAAAGAATCAGCTGACTTCGTTGATTTCCCTATCATGTTCCTTTTCTCGCGCGGGCGCGACTGGACCGTGATCGAGGAGGGTACCGGCTCACCGTATTTCGCATATGCCTATCCGCTTGGCACTTCATCAGTATATAATTGCGAGGGAGCAAAAATGACCGGAGCAAATATATCCATGAACTTCAGAGGAGATTACGGCCTCGTTAATACTGTATGGAAAAACCGTCTCTCATGGGAGATGGAAAGAAAAAAGACCGTCACTGCAGAAATTACCGGCAGGGATACGGTAAAGCTTTTCGACTTCACCAGGGCCCTGGTAATTGAAAATCATAAATACATGGTTGGAGCTTTCAGCCTGGAGCTTAGCAGCGGATCCATAAAGGTCAGCGACGCGGAATTATATCGCTTATAAAGTCGGGTATTCGTCGCGGATAGCCTTTGAAACCTGCGATTTCTTATTCCTGAAATAAATACTTGTCGTTGCCAGGTCACTATGACCAACATGGTTTGAGATATCCTTCGCCGGGATCTTTCCGGTATCATCAGCTGCGATCATGCCGGTACATTTAAAGGAGTAAAATTTATATTCCTCAGGCATATTAAGTTTTTTTCGAAGATTAAAAAAATGCCTTGAAAGCTTATTTTTGCTTACTGGTACCGGTCCGGGGATCCCGCCGCGCCCGAAAATATAAAAGCTTCGGTTTATGCCACTTAGCCCTGATGCGCGAAGATCCTCAAGAAACTGGCGCGGGATGGTTACAATTCGGTCCTTTCCGTTTTTTGCATGCTCCCGGTCAACGTGTATGGTACCTGCAGCAAAGTCAATGTTTTTTATTTTCAGCTCGCGGATCTCATGCCCTGGGCGGAGGCCGCAATAGTATTCGAATTTTATTGCAAGGAACAGCTCCGGATCCATGGCAAGCGCTTTTTTAAAAATCTCGACGTCCTCGCGTGTGATCGGGCGCGCTGCCTGGTCATTTACACGGATACATGGAGGTATATCATATACCGGATTAACGAGCAGCAGCTTCTCCCGGCAAAAATATTTGAATAGTTTGGCAAGCAGCATCCTGTAATATTTCACTGATTTTCCTGAGAGCTTCCGGTCATCGATCAGGTACCGGAAAAATTCGATCAATACCTTATTATTATAGGTACGCAGGTCGTTGCCGGCGATTCCCTGCTTTTCCGTCCATAGCGCGAAGATCCTCAGTTTTGACTTATAAGTCAGGTAAGTTTCATGCCGGATCCCGGGCCCGGCTTCCTGCTCGAGCCAGCGGGAGATCCAGAATCTTATCGTATTGTTTTTTACACGCCTGGCGCCGTAAAGCTCAGATACGGTTTTATACTCCAGCTGGTCGCTGTAAATAGCCTCCTTGTCGTCAACAAAAGGAGTCCAGCCGGCACGAAGGCGAGCGGTGAAGGTCTCAACAAGCTGTCTTCCATGCTCTAATCGTTCATTATAACCAAGCCCGGTGAATCCGTCGTAATGTCGGAACCGGACCATCTTACCGCTGCGGGGATCCCGGCAGGAGTAAAAGACAAACCACTGCCTGGAGAGATCTCCTCCGGCAGAAAATAATTTCGGCAGTATTACCAGTTTTTGTCTCATAACAGTCTCTTTAAGTCTTTCACCACCACCAGAGATGTTACGAGGTTTTGTCTGTTTTTTGTCTGTTGACAGACAAGTTTGCCGACAGACAAAACTATCTTTTTAATCTTCAGCGCATTAAGCGCGGTGGGGTGGAAGATGGGATTCAATACCCCTTAGTATGTTACTGGGTTATAGTCAATAAGTGTTTGTCTGTTTTGTCTGTTTGTCTTTTTAATCAGATCAGTGCTTCTGGCAGACTTTTTTTCTGTTTTCCTCAAGCTCAATCTCCAGGTCATTGCATTTTTTATTCAGGTAACCAATGATTTTATAACTCATTTTTAGTTCCTCACACAGGAAATTGACCGTATTTCGGAGCAATTCACAACGCTCCTCGGCATTGGGTTTAAAATTTATCATGGCAGAAGGAAATATTGACTCCCTTAAAGCTACTTATAATCACGGTTTCAATTCCTGATCCAGGGGATTTTTAACGTTTTTTAACTTTGACAGATCTTCGATGATTTTTCTCTGCTCCTTGATGATCTCTTTATACACCTTTATAATAAAGTCCTTATCTGTATCCATAGCATCATCTTTTATGCTATAATCAGTTCCGGGTTCATAAGCAACTTGTCCGTCAGGCTTACTGATCATATTCCCTTCTCCCGTACGGAGCCAATTAATATTTATCTGAGGGTAAGCCCTTGCAAGCTTTCTGATAGAAGATTCTGATATCTCGTAAAACCCTCTTAAGTATTTCCTCACCAGGTCTGGAGATATGCCGGCTCTAACCGCAAATACCTCAATCGAGATATTTAGATATTCTAATAATTCACGGAGTCTGTCTTTCATTATTTAGAATGAAAATAAATAACATGATAAATCTGAAAAAATGTCTCATATTATATTAGACATATCAGAAATATCATATAAATTTGTAACATTAATGTTAAAATTATAACAAATATAGATATAAGTCAATACCATGAACACAGTAATACAGAAAGAAAAAGAACACCCGGGTAAAACAATGAGGCCAGGCGGCTTTAAAAGAGCTTACCACAGCATGCCTCATTCAGAACTTGCCATGGTGCGTATAGAAATCTGTGAGAAGTGCTTCTGGTCATATGCAACATTTCGCTCCAAGATCAACGGACGGAGATATTTCACTGTGTTTGAAGCCGCAATCATTGCAGATTATTTTGCCGAAAAGGGCATTGATGCATGGAGCGGGGAACCATTAAATTGATCAGGAATGACAAGGGTTAGCACCACAATAGACTTGCCTCTTTCCTTCCAGGAACAGAGGATCGCCAGGCTCCTTGCCTGGGGAATGGTACAGAAAGAAATTGCCGATAAACTGGAGATCTCAATCCAGACTGTATCGGTTCATCTCCGGAATATTTACCGGAAATTATCCATACACAAAGAGACAGACCTATGCCGGTGGTGGATATTCTACGAGTATGGCATTGCCGATAATCCAATGAAAAGGGTTATCGCAATCTGTTTGCTGTGTTTGACATGCTGGATGGCATTTAATGAAGAGAATGCCCTCAGGATGTTCCGCTCCAGACCAATCAATCCGGTTGCAAGAACTGTCCGGACAGCAAGATCATCCAGGTCACATAGAGTTTACTTCCTGAACCTACAATATTGCTAACCCGCCGGCGGAGGAGATTGCAGTACTGCCATTCTGCTTCTCCTCCCTCCCGGCAAAAAAAAAAGGACTTTCACCAACACCACCAGATATGGGACAATTCGGAACTACGAAGAGAAGATGGCTGCTGAGCGCCATCAGGCAGCGAAAGCTGCTCCTGCAGACTAACCGGAGCCGTAAGCTGCGCCCTGAAACCGAAAAGGCAGTGGAGATCCTCGAGAGACTCCTTTCAGCCTACTCCTATGAGAATGATCTCAACATGGCCAGGTTCATCATTCAGAACCAGGACAATATCATAGCAATCCTGCCAGGAACCGGTGCAAGCGGTTATGAAAAGAAATCCTCCGAACGGAGAGACACATTACACGAAGCACGAACCATCCTGGAAAACTCTAAATCCGTAAGGCATGAAATGGTTTAAAAAGATCGTCGATCCGACTGTCTACGACGGAGATTTCGTACCGCTTACTGCGGAGGAAAATGCGCGGCTGTGCAAATCAATTGCCATAGTGGGCGGGATATCAATTGCAGTTATGATCATAATCGTCATCCTATTATGGAAATAGTCGGAAGAAAAAACCTGGAGCTCGTAAAGCGAGCCTTCCAGAACCACCTGGTCTATCTTTCGCGTAAGGCTATCCAGGCAAGCGACGAGGAGGCAAAGAAGAAGCTCGATCCTGAAATTGAGGAGACCAATGCGATGATCGATGCAGTTAAAATCAATATTAACCGCATAATAGAGGATTAAGAATGAAAATCTACGAAACAGTTACAGTTCGCGGCCGGTTGCATGTCGTCTGCGAATCATCCCGCTCAGGAAGCAGCTTTCCTGATCCAAACTACATGAATACAGGAAAAGCCTTATGCGGGGTAGTAGCAAAAGGCCTGACGCTTGACGATTGGTTGAAAAGGCATGCCAGGCAGTGATAAAGAAATCGAGGGATAACAGTGCGTTCTTTTAAGATATACGACCAGCTGATTGCTGTTACCCTGGCCGGAGGATCACAGAGGGGGAAATAAAAAGCCCCCCCTCTGCCCGAGGAAAAATAACTTAAAACATCGAAATATGAAAGACCTGTTTGGAATCAGAAAGCGCAATATCGCGCTGACAAAAGCGAACGACCACCTGCGCGTGCAGAACCTTCGTCTGCGCCTTCAGATGGATATCCTGATAGACCAGCCCGGAAGCGCAGCTGCAGAAAAGATCAAAGCAGGGATTCTCGCGCACAGAAAGGAAATCAACGAGATTATTCAGGCAACTAACAACTGACAAAGATGACAGTATCGGAGGTTGTCAACAAGCTTGCCATGGAGCAGGCGCTCGCCCTGGGCGATCTGGACTCTCTTCCTACCTGCAGGAGATATATTCAGATGGCTCTTTCCATCGGCATCGAGCATTTTGCAAAACATATGGACGAAATCATTGTAATGACAAGGTCTGGCGAAGAGGTGGGCAGATATAAGAGTGTGACTGATTGTGCAGTTCAAATAGGTATCCCTAAATCTTACATATCTGCAGTACTTAACGGACGACGGCACAGCGCCGGCGGATTCATATTCATGAAATCAAAAGACAAGGAATTGGTAAAAACTAAAAAAGCGGCATAAACAAACCTTAATATTATGAACCTTAAAACATTTGATTCAACAATCGTGAGAGGAAGGAGGACGATGACGCCTCAAATCTCCTTTAATAAGAGTGGCATCATAACTTTTAATGCAAAATTGGCAGAACAGATGAACCTGAAGCCCGGAGATACTGTAGTTTTTCTGCAGGATCAGACGAGAAAAAGAGACTGGTACATAGAGAAAACGGCAACAAATGGCCTTGAATTAAGAAGATACAAAGGAGCCAAAACAATGAGCTTAATAATGAATGCTGCCATTGTCTGTAAAGAGCTGATGGCATCAATAGGAAGTGAAGGGCCGGTAAAATTCACTGTTGCCACACAAACCACCGAAGGGAAATATTTCGCGATACTGACTTCGAAGATTGCCTAAGCATCCTAAATAGAGATTAACATAATAATTAACGGACGAAGGATTCAACTGTAATATATGGCATTTATTGATCAGCAGGAGCTTTTCGCTGTTACCCGCGGCGGGCTGGACATCATACTAACTTATTACCCCCAGGCAAAAGACAGCCTGGAAACAAGCAGGAAGGAATTTAAGATCCGTGAAGAGCGCACCCCTTCCGCACGCTTAAAGCAGGCTTCGGATGGCAACTGGCTTGTTACCGATTTCGGGGATGACGCGGTTCCGCGCAATGGGATCCAGGTATGCATGAAGGAGGAGGAGATATCTTACCGCGAAGCTATCGTTAAGCTTGCTGCCAGGTACGGAGTCGGTGGGATCAGTCCCGAAGTCAATAAACCCGGGTTCGAAAAGAGACCGGCAAAGGCCGACGAGGAAGAGGGGAAAACATATTTCGACGTCAAGGAAGAAATGACCGATAGGGATCTGCAGGAACTCGGTCCGCTTGTCACCAGGGATGTTTGTAAGAAATTCAATGTATTCGCCCTGGAGAGCTTCACCTACATTAAAAACAGGGAAGCACAGATAACATCTTCAAATGAGAATTACCCGATTTACATGGTCGATCACGGGGAATTCAAGAAGATCTACCAGCCGAAAAACCCTGATAAGGCCTACCGGTTCCGCTACTCAGGAACCCGTCCGAAAGATTTTGTCAACGGTCTCGACCAGGTCCGAAAGGCTTTCGACGAGCTCAATGCCGAATACGATCCGGAGAGCAACGATCCGGAGAAAAAAAGAATGCAGAAGCTGCAGGAAATCATTATTGCATCAGGGGAAAGAGACGCACTGAACGTTGCCGGCTTTGGTTACAATGTTATCTGGATGAACTCAGAGAGCCAAATAATGGACGGCAAGCTGTATTCGGAGCTTACCAAGATGGCAGAAGTCATTTACAATATTCCGGACTTGGATTCAACAGGTGTAAAGCAGGCCTATAAACTCGGGCTTCAATATCTCGATATCAAAACCATCTGGCTGCCGGCAAAACTCAGATCCTACAACGACAACAGGGGGAAACCGCGTAAGGACTTCCGCGATTATGTTGAGATATGGCCGAAGATCGAGGATTTTAAAAAACTGATGCGGGTTGCCATGCCAATGCGCTTCTGGGATGAAAGCTACGGAGACGGCGGGGTAAAGTATTTTTTTAATAACGAACAGGCATATTATTTTCTTCAGGCTAACGGCTTTCATCAGTTCGAAAACAAGAATGTGCGAGACGGAATGATGTTCATCCACATGAACGGGAATATCATCAGCCAGGTTGAAGCTGACGACTGCAGGAAATTCATCCAGAATTTTCTCAAGGAGCGCTTTCTGCCAATTCCGCTGAGAAACGTAATCCACAGAAGTAACCAGCTTGGCGATTCAAGCCTGAGAGGTTTGGATGAAATCAAACTCGATTTTACCGATTACGATAAAACATCACAGTATTTGTTTTTCATGAACCGGACCTGGAAGGTTACTGCAGCAGGCGTGACGGAGCTGAAATCAACAGACGTGGACCGGTATGTATGGGAAGAAGAAGTGATACCCCACAAGGTGAGCAAAAAGGAATCTCCGTTCACCATTAAATTAAACTCCGAGGACAACGAGTATGAGATAACTATCCATAATACCGACAGCAACTTTTTTCGCTTCCTTATTAATGCTTCAAGGATCCACTGGAAGGCCGAGTATCTGACCAGGAGAGAAGAGCCGGGCCCGGAGCGCAAAACTGACGGCAAGGACGCCGAATATATCCGCGCCAACCGCTGGAATATCGCCGGTAAAAGGCTCGAGTATGAAGAAATATGGGAGCAGCAGCAGCATTTAATCAATAAGATATTCAGCATCGGGTATTTGCTGCACCGGTACAAGGATCCCGCCCGTCCATGGTGCGTCTTCGCCATGGATAACAAAATTACCGAAACAGGGGAGAGCCACGGGCGAAGCGGGAAAAGTCTTTGTTACCGGACTATCAGGTATTTCATGAAGAGCGTAACGCTCAATGGCAGAAATCCGAAGCTCACAGAGAACCCCCACGTTTATGACCGGGTTACGGAGCACACCGATTACATCCTGGTTGACGATGCGGACCAGTATCTGAACTTCGGGTTCTTTTTTAACGCCCTGCAGGGAGATATGGAAGTGAACCCGAAGAACAACCAGAGCTATGAGATCCCGTTCGAGCATGTTCCCAAGTTCTGCATAACATCAAACTTCACTCTTCGCAATATTGATCCCAGCACTGAAGGCAGGATCCTCTATACTGTTTTTTCTGATTATTACCATGTCCGCACGGAGGGGGAAGAATATGCAGAAGATTTTACTATCCGGGATGATTTCGGAAAGAACCTTTTCCTGGATTACACAGAAGAGGAATGGAATGATGACTTCAATTTCTTTGCCGCGTGCCTTCAGTTTTACCTGAGCGTACCACGGGAAATCAAGATCAACCCGCCAATGGATAACGTAACAAAGCGAAACCTGCGTACAGAGATGACCGAGCCGTTCAAGAACTGGGCTGAAGTCTACTTCGACGCCAAGGAGGGCAACTGCGACAAGCTAATCGACCGGGATGTTGCCTTTAAGGATTTCGCGGAAAAGAGCGGTCAACATAAGTGGACCACTAACAAGTTCACAAAGGCATTAAAAGCATGGTGCCGTTACTGTGATTACGTGGAGAAATTCAATCCGGAAGAGCTGCGTAACTCTTCGGGAAGGATCATCCGGAAGGTTGACGGAGCAGCTGCAGAGATGATCTATATACAGACGAAGCCTCTGAGCACGGAATTGCTTGTCGAAGCAAGCTACCAGGAGGAAGTTGCTGATGAAGAAAAACCATTTTAAACTTAGAAATAATGGAAACCTATCTTTTTAGAATTTTTCTGCCTTATGGGATGGAAAGAAATATGAAAACCGGAGAATGAACATTTTTCAATCGGGAATATGCTCCTCTTGGTTCTTTTGAGAAAGATCATTCAAAAGAGCTTATTTATTTCAAGGCTCCAGGGCTTACAGATTCATTTATAAGAGACTTGGTAAAAGACGTCCTTGACCCATTAATAATGGCAGGTGGGAGAATTCATAAATTCTTTCTCTATGATGACGGGACTAATCCCTGTATCGTACATAAGTATCCTGAGGCTTACTATGCATGGGAACATTATTTGAGAAAGATTAAGATGTTGTCTGCCATTATGTGTTACCCGCCGATCAAATCAAAATGATGGATATCCCTGATATACTACGCGAAAAAGCCCCGGATTTCAGGGAAAAGGATCTGCAGGATTATGTTGCAAGGGTTTTGAAGCTGCTCAAAGGAATGAAACCCGGGGACCAGCTGGTGATCCGTAAGCTCACCAGGGAGAAGAACAGGGATCTCTTCCTGGAGGTCTGCAAATGGCACATGCGTCAGCATAACGAGGATTACCAGGACGGGTTGAGTTTTGGCAGAGGATATGAGACGCTGACGAAATATGACCTGGACTTCATAAAAGGCAAGTAGGCAGTTGTAATTATGTAACTGTGTAACCGATGAATCACGACTGCAGGCATTTATACAAGAAGGAAACCGGATCGATGCCGGTTGATGAGGTGGAATATGAATTTACAATATGGAGATCGAAAGGGCAATGGATTGTCGAGATCACCGACGAGGAAAAATTCAGCATATGGAGAAACCAGGGGATCATTGAGATTACAAAGCCGGATGAGGATTATATCAGATGGCTCGAGGATAAGGTAATAGAGTTAATAACCAAAAACAATCATCATGAATAACAGAAGTAATTCAGCTTGTAGCAGCTGCGGAAAATCGCTCACCGATCCGGTATCGGTCGAGCTGGGAATCGGTCCGGTATGCAGGACTCAGAACAAGATCAGGGAGCTCGAGGAGAAAACGATTAATATGTTTGCCAACCGGTCACGCTATGACTGGGGCATTACTCCCGATGGGAAGGTACTTTACATAACCGACGAAGGCGGCCTGAAAAGCGTTACCAACGATATGGAGAATGTACTGAGAGATATCACTGAGACAATCGCGATACGCGACCTGAAGAACCTCCGGATTATGTACCGCGACAGCATAGGCATATGGGACGGCGTTAGGGTTTCATTCACGGAAAACCTAGTCACAGATGACATGGCTATTACGTGCGTGGCATTTTACCCGCTCACCGAAAGGGATTTTGGGAAGGCAAAGGATAAGATATTAACCTTTAAAATAGCATAGCCATGAAGTACTATTTCACATTAACAAGATGGAGGAAACCTTTAAGGACAAAACTACATAAAGCTGCAGTTGTTCTTATTAACTACGAAAATAATAGGCTTATAGCCGAATGTGATTATAATAGTTACAAGAAGGACCTTATAAAAAGGCTTAATGATCTACGTGATTATGTTCTAAAAACCCATCCAAGATCCCCTACTTATAAAATTACCACTAAAATATATCCAGGCTCGGCCGAGGAGTATGATTCTGGACGTCCTACCTATGAACGTCATGAGATCATAGAAATAAATCCAATCTGCTGCTTCGAAATTTACCCTGCAAAAAACGAGCTATGAGAGAAATCTTTGTGAACACAGACGTTGCCAGCGCGAAGAATAATTTGAGCTGCTGGCTTATTACCAGGCCGCCGAAAACGGACCAGGAAAAGGATCTCTACCGCGGGATCCTGTGGTCAAACCTCAGATATGAGCGTAAAAATCAGAACCGGATCAGCGTGGTTAAGATGCTCCGGGGAGCCATCAAACGGTTGTTTAAATAAATTACCATGTCATTTACAGCAACATTCACCCTGGTCTTCTTTACTGCATGCTTTTATTCCTTTGTGGGCTACCGCTGGGGGAAGAAGGATGCACTGAAAAAGCAGTGTGAAATAAATAATCCTCCAGTAGACGAAACCTTCTCCTTCGAGGGAGCCACCCTGAAGGCAGTTAAAGATGATCTCCCTGGAACAGTAGGCTGTGGCTGATAGTTGAGAAGTGGATTTGCTAAAGGTGAATGGTTGTGCGGAAGGCAAACGAATGGAATTAAAATTTAGTTTAAATTAGAAAATCAAATGGAAAACATTAAAAAGCACTGGGCTCTTTTTGCATTGGACGGCTTTTACTTTGTTCTTGCCGTAATAATGTTCATTGGCATGCCGAAATTTTGGTATGTCTGGCTTCCGGCGATTGCCATTGCGATCATTGCTGCAATGATAATTATTCTTAGACCTGTGGCAGTAGATTTATTTGTTAGGTGGTTCAGATATCCCTTAACGATTGAGTGTGGAGATTCTATGTACTTTCTTGGTATAAAATACCAAAGAGGAGAGCCAGTAGAATGTAAAATTAACGATCGTGTTATTATTCATCCGGTACCCGGACGATCACAGGCAACTAAATCTTATCCTGGAGTTATAAGGGTTAATATAATTAGCGGTAGGGATGGTCATGCGGCTGGTCTTATTAATGTTCTTGTTGTTGAAGGCATTGAGGAAAACAAGAACTGGGGAGGTGCCTGGATGAATGAATATTTATTTGGGAGGCTTGAGTTTGTATCGAGAAGCTATAAAGATTAATAAGATGAAAAGAGAGGTAAAATTATTCAAAAGTTGGTATGGACCTTTCAGCATAAAACAACTCATTCCGAGTTACAGTTTTTCAAAAAACGTGCAAGGTTGGTTTTTTATTCGCAACTGATCAGTTACGTGGTTGACTTATTGTTTAAACTTTTCTGTCACTATTACAAGTGATTTGAATGAAGATCGAAAATTAGCGCACGAAAAGAATGTTGCTCGGTACATGCATTTGTAGTCTAACGGACACTGGTATATTGTCGTTTTAATGCAATATACCTGTAGTTAGGTAACGTTCTTTGAAATTTTGTTTTTTAAGAGGGCGGATTTAATTCAAAAGTCGTGCCAAAGTATCGTTTAACAATAACTTTATTTACTCAAATGCGTAAATAAATATTGCAAATTACTTGTTTTATATATACGCAAATGCGTATCTTTACATCATAATAATAAACGATACGGCAATGACAACAAATGAAAAAATCCAAGAAGTAAAAAGAATGCTGGTTACTTATGTAAATGCTGACAGGTGGAATAACAACTCACAGATGGGATTGAAAGATCAGCTTTTATCAGTTGTTGAAGATGTCAGATTAGCAAATCTTGGTTTTGCAAGTGAAATAGCTGCTACAGTTGGAAAATATGAAAGATGTTCAGAAAAGCAGGCTTACTGGATTGCAAAAACAGCAGTTGAAAATAACTTAACAAAAAGGATAGATTATCAATTTGAAAACGAAAACTAATCAGACAATGAAAGCAATTATTACAGCAACCGCTCCGACTGGTTACCAGTCAAAAAGCCTTTCGGCATTTGGAATGAATATAAAAAATCATCCTGATGGCTCACTTACTTCTGAAATGGAATTTGAAGATGAAAAGCAAGCAAAAAAATATCTGATATCAAGAGCAGAAGCGTGGTGGAATAGTCACGACACAACTGATGAAGAGCTTACAGAAATGTTTGCACAGATTGAAAAATACAGCTCTCTCACCCTTGATGCAGTTACTGCATCTATTGACGTGGTTGATGAAATATCTGATTTGATCAACTGGTCGGCATTGTCAAGATATATAACTGGCGGTGATCGCAATTCGATACGGTCGGTTTATATCCCGAAGAAACATTATGAGGCACTCGACAAATTATTCAATGAAGAGCTGCCTGCCTGGTGGAGCGGTCAAAAATCCTAATGGCCGTCAGGCCAAATGCGCGAGGGCGAAAAACAAAATTTACAGCCGCGTCACGGCTGGCAATGTTACCTAACGTTCTGCTGATATGATTAGTTAAAGCGAAGCGAAGGAGTTTTAAACTTAATATTGATAAAAATGGATGTAGAAAAATTTGAATCATGGGCAATCGTAGAATTGTTTGGCCATAACAGAATTGCTGGTAAGTGCTCAGAGCAGAATGTTGCGGGCACTAATATGTTAAGGATCGACGTGCCTGAAACCGAAAGGAATCCCGCATTTTCAAGGCTTCTTGGTCATGCGGCGATTTATGCCATTAACCCGGTTACCGAGGAAGTGGCAACACATTGGGCAAAAATGCTTCATTGTGCTCCGATAAACGCCTGGGATGTACGAGAGTTTATGGAGAAAAATAAATTGTCGCTGACTTCAGGGACTACTGATGAAAACGACATAGACACTGACGACGACCAACAATTCGGCTGATCACAGCCGTTGAGCGATGGAGCGTTTAATTAATCATATCAGCGAGTTCTGCCTTGATGCAAGGCCAGAGGGTAGTAATGACTTCTTATCGGCAGATAAGAGTTGTTACGGATTGTGTGTTTGCGTGTTGAGGTGGTGTGTGCGTTGAGGCAGAACTGCTAATATGTCTACCTTTAGTAGCCATAATTTACAATTTGATAAAGCGAATTGATTGAAGGGCAGGAAAACATCCTGCCTTTTTTGTATATTGTAAGGTCTAATCAATACCTTATATCATGAGATCACTTATTGCCTCGCTGATTTTTCTTTTGTTTATGCCCCTCCTGGACGCCCAGGAGACGCCTTCCCCTGCAGACACAGTAAAGTATTACTATTGCGAAATGCTCGCCATGGATCAAACCCTTGCCCCCATGCGAAGCTTTATGGTCAGCTTTGGTGAGGAGAAACAGTTTGAAAACAAGTATCCGGATCTGAAACAGGGTAAGTTCAAATCCTTTCTGTCAGCTGCTATTCCCCTGAACATCCTGGCTCAGGACGGCTGGCAACTGGTCACAGCCTACAGGACGACCATTCTGAAGGAACCAGGCGACTGTTACATACTACGAAAACCAAGATAAGGAAAAGCCTTTTCCTGACCTCTTATCGCATCCGGATCCTCCAGGTTCCGGATTTTTTATTGCTTTGCCTTGCTGCTTCCCTTTTCGTTTATGAAATTTCTTACGAAAAAAATGTAACTCTGTAACTTACTCCAAAGAATTTAAAAATCAGAGAATTGCAGGTTACACTTTTTGGTTACACTTTTTCAGGGTTACAAAAAAAAGTGTAACCTTAAGTAACGTAATTACACGGTTACATTTTTATTCCGGGTTCCCGGCACATGGTTACATTTTGAGTGTAACCTGTATATAATTCAAAATAAGCATATTACAAGGGAAAAAACCGCCTGTTACACGGTTACACTTTTTTCGAGGTTTTTTATCACAAGCTCAGGAAGCTTTTATTAATATGTCCTTTTAACCTGGTCACTCCGGAAGTAATTTTGAGCAAATTAATATCTGAAGTTATGAGAATCCTTATGATCTGTTTTGTTTATAATGAAGTGAAGTATCTGTCTCACACAATCAAATACTACCAGGATAACGGATGCGAGATATATGTCATCGATAATTTTTCTACCGATGGTACCTGGGAGTGGCTCCAGGAAAACAGAATTCCCTCGCACCGGGTGAATACTAACGAAAGTTTCGACCTCAGGATCCTGCAGCGGGAAATAATTAAAACCTTACCCAGGTTAAAGCCTGACTGGGTAATATACGCGGGTGCAGATCTGTATTATATTGCATGGACACAGCTGAAGGATTATATCGAGAAGGTCGAAAGTATGGGATACAACCAGCTCTCGATGACATGCTGGTCTGCATTTAATACCGGGGAGAAGCATGGCACGCCTCTGCCGTCGCGATATTTTTATGCAGCTCCCTGGAAACCCATAGTGATGATCAGCAAGTACAATGAAACCTACGACATGAACGGCGATAACGTTATGATCGCGGGAAGCAGGATTTACGAGGCAAGGCATGCCATGGCCATCAACTATGGAGCATGTAAGCCGGCAAATGAGCAGGAGATTAAATTGCAGCGAAGAAAAAAGGCCTGGGCTGAAGGTATGCGCCCGCAGCAGGGGGTACATTTTTTAAAAGGCAAAAAGCGTGGATGGATCAGGTCGAAGATGGAACTGAAGGACCTGAGAAAGGTACCCGAATACAAGTATATTCAGAAAATTGTTTTTCCCATGGAAGTTGACGAATCCAAGTTTAAAAAAGAATCATATGACGAGATGTACCAGGATAGTGTGATGTATAAGAAGCATTACAAAGATACGTTCTATTATCCTGTTTGGGAATATATCGCCGGCCGGCTGTCGCCAGGCAGGAAAGTACTGGATCTGGGCTGCGGTCCCGGCCAGCTGGCGCACCTGCTTTCTGATTTAGGATTTAAGAAATATGAGGGAATTGATTTCAGCAGCACAGCAATTTCAATGGCCCGGAAAAGGGTGCCTCTTTTTACTTTTACAGAGTCTGATCTTTTTGAGGTAGATTTCAGGAAATTTAAGAAGTACCAGATAATCAGTACCGAGACATTCGAGCACCTGAAAAGTGATATTGACCTGATCAGGAAGCTGCCAAAGGGCCGGATCATCTTCAGTATTCCAAATTATATGTGCTCAAACCACTACCGCACCTATAATAGCGAGGCACAGATAAAAGACTATTATAAAGACGTGCTGGACATTTCAGACGTCAAGCCTTTTTCAATAGGAGGCAACAGGATCATATTCGTAGTTGAAGCAGATATTATATAGGTGTGATCATATCCGGGATCTGTCCTTTTAAATCCAGGCAGGAGCGGATATTTTTACAGCCACTTCAGTTTTCTTTGCCAAAAGACAGGTTTAGGTTAGTTGACAGATCCCGCTTTCCCAGGCGGGATTTGTTTTTGATTTTTGTATATTTGCATGTCAGCTGTCATATCTTAGAATTTATAACTAACCTTTTGTCCTTGACCGGGGCTGGTAACCGGTATTACTTTTGGCATGCGAGAACCTTTTACAATTAAGATTCATTGCAAAAGATATGTCAAGGCATATCTCGAAATTATGTGCGGCACTCCTGCCGATCTTCGTAACCTTCCGGATCTCCTCCAGGATCTCCGGAATTGCCTGGTGAAGAAACCTGGGCACAGGGAAAACGTCGATGTGGCAAGATGGCCGGATACGGTGACAGTGATTATCCCTCCGGATTACTTCTACAGGCACGGGTGGGAAATGAACAGGGAGAATGAACTCGATTTCAACAGAAAAGTCGAAAAGAAGGTAAAATATACAATGCGGCAATTTATAGCTCTTAACCGCGCCCTGGGGCTACCAACGTCAACATGCGTGAGGGAATTTCAGGAGAAATTTGGATTTTACGAACCGATATGGAGCTTTGAGAGCATAAAAAAGGATTTTGACCGTAACGGACGTACCGCAAATCTCAAAACCCTGGTACAATTAAGAAAGGAAATGAATAAAATACTTTTGGACAATTTGTCTGAATTAGGGACAATTTCGAGAAAATTCATAAAAGACTACTGCAATGGATAACATGGGAGGTATTAGCAAGCTATTTCTCATTGATGCTGATTACTTTTCGGCATTAAATGAGGACTCGGGCTATGTATGGGATCTGCTTCTCGATTCGGGCGTCGAGATCAACGAAATAGAGTTCACGGAAGATACCGGCTACGTGTCCGAGATCGAGGAAGATACTGATAACGGTGTGTTATTCAAATATGAATGCAGCGTCCTGGTCCCGAAGGTAGGACCGGGAGACTCTTCGAAGTTTGCGAGTCTAAGGCACAAAAAACTTCTTCTCCTGGTTTGCGACAACAACGACCAGTGGTGGCTGACCGGAGCTCCGGGATCATATTTCTCATTCGACATTATAAACTCAACAGGCAAAGCTGCTTCAGACCGTAACGGGAGCACACTTACTATAACCGCGCAGCTGCCGGCAGGATCTATTTTTGTAAACGAGCTTCCGTAAATACCTGATATAGTGGTGCATTAATTTTCGATTTGTCCTTTTTACTGCCCCCAGCAAGCTTTAAACTTGCGGGAAATGGACGTAAACTCATTATATCTCTACCGTCAAATCCTTAAAGGCAAGTGGTTTATCCACTGGTCTTATGCTCTGTCTCTCGCTCCGCTCCTGGGCAACCTGTTCCAGGGCAAGTCAATGGGAGACGCCCGTGACTGGCGCGGTGACCAAACAACAAACCTGGAAGAGTCGCAGTCGAGGGCTAAATTTCCGATTATATGCGGTACTCATGCATCGGCAGCTTCAGTATTCTCGAAATATGATGATGCTCCTGAAGGAAGCGTTGCCCTGGTACCTCTTAAATCGGTAATGGTAAAATATGGAACCATGTGCCAGTACGGTACCGAGGAGATTGCCGGCTTTATGGTGCAGGCAGCAGCTTCAAAAAAGATTGATGCGGTAGTGCTCGACATCGACTCCGGGGGCGGATCCGTTGATTCCATACCTCCTCTGCTCGAAGCAATCAAAAAAGTACAGAACACATACAACAAACCGGTTATTGCAAGCGCGGATCTCTGCGCCTCGGCTGCATATTATGTAGCTGCTCACTGCGACCGCATTATCGCAAATAATAATGTATCATCCGAGTTCGGCTCGATCGGCGTCATGATGCAGTGGTGGGATGTTCAGCCCTACTACGAGAAGGAGGGATATGTATTCCACAAAATTTACGCTCCGGAGAGCACACACAAAAACCTTCCCTTCGAGAGAGCCCTGAAAGGGGAATATGACCTTATAAAAGAAGAGGAGCTGTCGCCCCTGGCGATCGGCTTCCAGAATGCTGTTAAGTCGGCCCGGGGATCCAAGCTTGACCTGAAGGTTGAAGGGATCCTTAACGGGCGGATGTTTTATGCTGACAACCAGAAAAAACCGGAGTTAAGTGCAAAGACAGTCGGTCTGATCGACGAGGTTGCTGACCTGGACCGGGCGATATCCCTGGCAAAAGGGCTTGCAGAAGTAAGAAAAATATTTAACGAATAGTCATGGAAAAGAAGGCTGGTAAACTGAAACAGATCATCAACAAGCTTTTGGGCACAGACAAGCCCTGGAAGCTTGGATCTGACGGACATCTCGATGTTGAAGCAGGTGAGCTCGCACGGATCCGCGAGGAGTATGGCGAAGACTTCATATCGAAATTTGAAAAGCTTTTGAGCGAAGAGAACGAAAATACTAATAATCAAATTCAAACTGAAATGCCAAAAATTCTAACTCTGGCGCTCCTTTGCGCCGTACTTGGGGTTAAGGAGCTGCAGGCCGCCGATGACGGATCTGTAACACTTAACGAAGAGCAGCTGAACACCCTCGAGGCTGAGCTGAAAAAGCTTCAGGACGAGAAGACTGCTGCTGAATCTGGCCTTGCTGAAACAACCCGCCTGAAGGAGGCGGCAGATAAGGCGCTGTCCGACGCTGTAACAGCGATGGACGATCTGGACGCTACCGTTAAGGAAGCCGCCACACCGGCCGACAAGGTGGAAGCTATCCGCGTGAAGCTTGCAGCCAAGCCGGCTGTTGATCCTGCTCAGAACCTCGGTGAAGACGGTAAGACCGACTCAAAGATCGACGGGAAGGATGAAGTCAACGAGTACATCAGGCACAATTTTCCTAACTAAATAAAACTACAGCCGTGGATTACACAAAACCTATTAACATTACCGACGTCAACAACACGGCGGTAAAATACGCCAATATGCTGAAGCCCCTGAACATGATGGCAGTGGCTGAAGTACTGGCAAACTGCCAGCCCATTTTTGGTGTTAAAGATTCCATCAAGCTCGGTAAGGTTGAGCACGGAAGCATAAGTAAGAAGTACGATGGTACTTTCACCGGCAATGTTTCTGTCGGAACCATAGTGCCGAGGACGCTGACGGTCTACCCGATCGTCGCCGAACTCGCCGACGAGCCCGAGAGGTACCGCCGGAGTTTCATTGCCGAAGTTGCCGGCAACATGTGGGCTCAGAAGCACCCCTTCGAGCTCTGGATCATTCAGAATGGTATCAACCTTGCATCTGAGGAGCTTTTTTACGCTCTTTTCACTGCGAAGTATGACAGCTCAGCCCTTAAGAAGGCCCTCACGGACTCATTCGACAGCTGGAATGCCGTAATTGATGCTGACGTGGTTAAAGGCAACATCTCGGCAGCAGCTAAAAACCTGTATGTCGGTGACGCCGCCATAAGCAGATCGAATGCAGGCGAGTACCTGCTCGACATGTACCGCAGCCGCCATGCCGCCCTGCGGAACAGGAATCTGAACATGTGGATCTCACTCGACGTTGCCGACCATTATGACAACTGGTACCGCGACGAGCATGACGCTCCTCCTTTCGTTGACGCTTCCGGGCAGATGAAGCTCGAGGGCACAAACGGAAGGGTTAACCTGATTCGCAGCGCTGCCATGCCGGCAGGAAGCCAGAGGGTTATTCTTACCACCAGGGAAAACATGGTGTATGGTACCGACAATATCGCTGACCTCAAGGCCATGAAGGCATTTGAAAGCGGCAACCCGTACCTCTTCACAATGGCGATGAAGTATGTATGGGGATGCCAATTTGTATCTGTACATGAGAGAGAATTTGCAGTAAACGATCTGTCAGCTACAGGATCAGGCTCAGGTTCGGAATAGTTTAATCTAAATCTGAAAAGCTATGGATTTTGTAAACATTGACAAAAATCTCCCCAACGGGGAAAACATGGGAGGTCTGGCTCAGACCTGCATATTCGGGCTCTGGTCCGATGTTGCAACCTGGCCGACGGCCCCTGTTAACCCTGAGGATGTTGAAGACTATGGACAATGGGTCGGCGACCTGGTGATGAAAGCGGGGAAAAACGCTTTCACATTCTACTCGACCGATGACACCAGTGAACTCAAGATCAACCCCGTTGGAGAACAGGATGGCATGTCGTTCGAAATGGAACTGACGATCTTTAATCCCGGGCTCAAGAAGAAACTTCTCGGATTTGTCGCAGCTGCGAAAAACGAGAACCTTTTCTTCATCGTCCAGGACAGTGAAGATCAGTGGTACCTGCTCGGCGACGCCAAGAGAGCTGCTCACATGGTATCTGGTGAGGTAGGAACAGGAAAGGCCAGCTCCGACCGTAAAGGAGCGAGCCTGACTTTCAAATACAAGACAAACACCCCGAGGGTGTATGCGGGTGACACCACTACCCTTCTCGGAGAGTCATCAGGATAAACCTCCCTTCGATTCCGTTAATACTAACCCGCCCGCCCGGCACTATTATACTCCGGGCGGGTTTTTTGTGTCCTTTTTTGCCTGTTTTACTGCCTTTAAGTTTGAAGCATGATTTACTTTTTTACACCATACAGTTTCGAGAAAAAGCTTTTTCGGGCCTATGATGATTATATGAACCTGGTACCATATGATAATGACTGGGCTTGCTTTCTCGATGGAGACACCTTTTTCTTTGAGAATAATTTCGGACACCAGATCCAGGAGTATATTGATAAATACCCCGACACCGGGATGTTTACCTGTTATTCTTCCCGTAGTGCGTATTCATATATGGTTCCAAAGGGCATTAACCAGGAGAGTGATTCAATAACTTATCATCGCAATCATTCCCATGAGATTTATGAAAAGACACACCTCCAGGTTAAAGAGATCAACAGTCACATATCAGGGCATCTGATGTGCATTAAAAAGAGTACATGGAGCCTGATCAGGCCTCAGTTGCTCAAAGTATGTGACGGGGCAAACCTGCTTGGAGTAGATACGCAGATAACAAACCAGCTGCTCGGGCATGGCATTAAGATCCGGCTGATGCGGGGGATCTATCTGTTCCATTATTACAGATTTGTGGAAGGCAAAAAATTCAAGGCTCACCTGATGGACCAGACGATAAATGTATTAATCAGGACCTCTAACAGGGAAGATTTATTCAAAAGATGCATAGATTCTGTGAGAGGGCAAACATTCAAGGACGTTAACATATTGGTCAGCGCCGATGATGACAACACGGCTCAATATGTAAGAAAATATGGCATTGAACCGGTTATGGTAAAAAAGATTGCGCGGACAGCTGCCCAAACGGCTCCCTGGAACGGCTATCTGAACAGTCTTTTAGCCCAGGTGAAAGGGGGATGGATCCACATACTCGATGATGATGATTACCTGAATGGTCCATCGGTATATCAGCAACTCATTGAGAGATTGGCCGATGATAATACAATCTATTTTATGAAAATGATATGGCCGACAGGCAGGGTCATTCCTTCAAAGGATAATTTCTCTACGAAAAGGATAGTGAAAAAAGACATAGGGATGCCATGCTTTATATGGCATGCGAAACACAAACACAAAGTTTCTTTTCCGCTTATTAAACAGGGAGACTATCATTTCATTTCAAGGCTTACCCAGGTTGTGAAGAAGCAGCAGTGGTTAGATATGATTTTAACTCAAATTGGCAATACGGGATTAAATGGAAGGCCTCAGTAAAATAGATGTGGTTTACGTGCTTGGAACAGGAAGCAAGTGGCATAACAATGAGATCCGCTTCTCACTCAGGGCCCTGGAGAAGAACCTGAGGGATTACCGGCATATATACGTTGTTGGCATAAAACCGGACTGGCTTAAAAATGTCATTCACATACCTTATGAAGATCAGCTCATTCGTAATGCTGACGGCAATATTGCAAGAAAAGTCTTAAGGGTGTGCCAGGAGAAGGATCTCACGGAAGAATTTCTTTTTATTAACGATGATCATTTGATCAACAAACCGGTTCGGGCCATCGACATTCCTCCGTACCACAAGGGAGATCTCACCAGGTACCCCGAGAAGTATTTTCAACAATCGTTTTGGAGAGGTCGGCTCTGGAGAACAAAAAACGTTCTTCTCTCGAAAGGCTTCACGACACTGCATTATGATTGTCACACTCCGCTTGTCATCAATAAGAAGCTGTTTTCCCGAGCTATTTCACAATTCGATTTTGAGGTCAACATTGGCTATACGATGAAAAGCATGTATGCCAATGTTGTGCATGGGAATTCAGGGCACAGGCTTAATGGCGAAAAGGTGACGATCTTCAAAAAGATGACTTTAAAGGATATAAGCCGGCGATGCAGGAATAGTCGTTTTGTGGCCGTCAATGATTCGGGCCTCAATGCAGCTTTCAAACAGTGGATCTTTGACACATACCCGCAGCCTTCACAGTACGAATCTGAAGGGACCAATAACGGGTTTATTGAAGTACTGACCTGGCTCAAAGGTCCGAGAGATTACCATGAGGGCATTGAACTCTTCAACCGTTATGGAAAATCGAGGAAGATCAAGAAATTTTTGGAGAAAAGCGAAACTACCGCCCGGAAGATGAAGCTTGAACACCAGATGCAGGAATTACTAAATGAACTATGATATGGACATAAAAACAAAAATCGCGCAGTGGTTTAACTCACCACAGGATTATGAAGAGGGGCTTGAGCTCCTCCAGGAGACAGGAACAAAAAGGCACAAAGTGCTGAGTAAGCTCATGAAGGGCAGCTCAAAGACCAGGGCTGAAAAGCTTGCATACCTTCTGAGCAAGGAGATAGGGCTTCGTGCTGTACCTCCTCCAGCAGCTGCTGGTAGGAAAAAGTCGGAAAAGCAAAAAATGGAGAAGGAAAAACAGGTGAATAAGAAAACGGAAGATCCTGTCCCGGAGACCAGTGACCGGCTCAGTCTTATTGGAAAGACAGAAAGCATCGATGACTATCCTGAGGATGTTAAAAAGGTCATCATGGAATATTCCTCGCTTTACAACGAACGAGGTATTGCCCACAAGGATCTGCGGGAACTGGGAGAGGATAATGACAGCGATACTGTGAGCGAAAGAAAGGAATTGGTCGAGAGGATAAAGAGTATCTCCGGGAGGCTGGAGGAGCTTTATGTAATCTTTAGCGACTATAAGACAAAAGCAATAATCCCGGAAAATAAGCCGGCCAGCCCCCTCTCTGTTGAAGATATGAAGAGGCTGAAAAAGAATCTGCAGGCATCTATTGTAAAGGATAAGAATCAATTGCTCTACCGCCGTAAGACAAAGCCTGACAGCGGGGAAGAAAATCCGCTGCCGGATGGTCCGCGCCGTATCCGACTCGAGAAGCGTATCAAATCAAAGGAGAAGCAGATTGCAGATCTCGAGATGAAAATAGCAAAGGCGGAATAATATGTCACGACCAGCTCTCGAAGATGCGAAGTATGAGCTGATCAAAGCTCATATTTTGAATCCCGCAGACTCACCATTACCGCCGGACCAGCAGGAATTACTTAACAGGGTCCTGTCGATGGCCGGTACTATGGACCGGTACCCGATCGCCAAGCATGCTGTGGCGATACACATGAAAAAATATAAGGGTATCAAACGGACCCAGGCCTATGAGGATTGCGCCCTTGCCAGGCGTTTGTTTCCCACCATCCACAACAATAATTATGATTTCTGGCAGACATGGCTGATAAACGATATTTCTGAGAGCATCCGCAGGTGCAAAAATTACCACAATATAAAGGCTGAGAGAGTAATAGCCTCATTGTACAATGTCATGATCAAAGCTATCGGAGAAAAGCCGCCAAAAGATATCGATCCGAAGCTTGTTGAGCAGCATAATTTCATCCTGACAATAAATGTAAATGGCATGCCGACGAATATTGATCTCATGTCATTTCTCGAGCTTCCACCTGCAGCTCGTAAAAAATTCACGGATGCTCTTATCACTGACATTGAAGAGGATGATGCTGAAAAGATAATAGAATCATGATTGAACCCGTCAGACTCAATAAGGTCCAGCAGGTATCAGTCATTCAATCTGCAAAAAATAAGGTAGACATATGGGGCCGTGGTACAGGTAAATCCTTCCTGGTTGGGTGGGATGTCAACATGATTAACCGCCTCATGCCACGGGCAATAACAGCGGTTACAGGTCAGACGTATGGTCAGCTTCTTACAAGGACGCTGCCTTCGACCTTCAAATTCCTTGAGAGCCTGGGTTATAAGCGTCATATTGATAAGAATGATCCGGGCAATTATGTAATAGGCGTGAGATCACCAGCCCATTTCCACTCTCCCCTGGAGAAAGTAATGAGGTATGACAATGTCATCTCATTTGCTAACGGAAACGCCCTGCTGATGCTGAGTCAGGACAGGGCGGGGTCTGCTCGGGGTCCCAACGTGGACTATGAGATACTCGACGAGGCCCTTACGATCGACAAGGAGCGTTATGACCAGGAAACATCCCCGACAAACCGGGGTAATGAAGAGATTTGGGGGAACAGATCGAGATCACCTGTTCCCTGGCATCACGGCTTCCATTATGTATCCTCCATGCCTTTTTCAAGTGCTCAGAAATGGTTACTCGAATATGGCGATTACTATGAAAAAGAAGCAGGGATCCCGATCCTCTCAGTCTGGAACCGGATAGTTAAGCTTCAGATGGAGCTTATCCCTGCAGCCAAGGAAAAGAACGTAAAGCTTTTCAAGGATATCTGGAATGAGACTATTCGGCTCAAAAAGCAGATTTTGCCATTTGTCAGCAAGGATGGCATGCTCTTTACCCTTGCCAATGCCTTTGATAACCTGGATAATGTTGGCATGAGCTATATCCTGAGGGAGTATGATAAGCAAACACTTCTGACCTTCCTGATTGAGATCATGAATATGATCCCGGATAAGGTTGAAGATTGCTATTATTCTATTAATGAACGCATTCATGTTTACTATAACAGCAGTAATGACAGCTTCATCCGTGATTATGCCCAGGATACCTCATTCGACTTCAACAAGCTGAGCGTCCATGATTCCCGTTTTGACCTGGATTGTAATGCAACCCTCCCCCTGGAGATAGTCCCGGACTGGGGCGCCAAGATCTGCCTCATATCTGTAGCCCAGCCCGGCACGTGGGATTTCGTAACAGGTGAGCGCACACCTGTTGACAATATCATCAATGAGTTCTATGTCAAACCCTCAGAGACAGAGAGCGTAATGATCAATGATCTTATCGATTCTTTCTGCAAGTACTACGAGCCGCATGTTAAGAAGCATGTCAACTACTACCGTGATCGTTATGGGGACAGCCGGCAGCCGAACGCCAAGAGTTCAAAGAGTTACAATGAGCAGGCTATTGACCGGCTGATTCACAACGGCTGGACTGTTGACAGCATAGTGCATCGCGGTATGGAACCGCCGCAGCATGAGAAATACCTGTTATGGATGAATATCCTGAAGGGCGGGGATCCAAGGTACCCTGCCGTCAGGTTCAATGGCATGAAATGTAAGTACACCCTGATCTCAATGAACAATACCCGTGTCATCGAAGACAAAGGTAAGTTTGCAAAAGATAAGAGATCTGAACGCAGCAACAAGATCCTCCCGGAGGAATCCACACACTTTGGCGATGCAGTTGACAAGCGTATCTGGACCAAGTACGGCTATCTCCTGACCAGTTCATCGACATTTATTCCCCCGAAGATGTAATCGCAGCAGGCCCGCCAGCATATTTCAACTGGTAACTGCCTTTTTCGCTGCCGGCCGGCTTAG